>NZ_BAXD01000026.1:0-43682 GCF_001310395.1 Halolactibacillus sp. JCM 19043 | reverse complement strand
GTGGCCTCGGAATGACCCATGATCACTTTGGGTGTTCTTGGATACGCTTCTTTAATCAAATCACTGACGAGTAAAAGATCATCCACCGCTTTTTCAAAACCATCGTGATCACTATAGTGACCCAGTATGCCATTTTTCTCAGCTGTTTTTCCGTGCCCGCGGTGATCATGCGCAAAAATAAAAATCCCTCTTTCCGATAAGTAGTTAAAAAAATCTTGATACCGCCCCGCGTGTTCCCCCATCCGTGCGCAAATTGAAGAATGAGTGTCGGTGTTTTTTCATTCGTATAACGATAAAGATGGAGTAATGTCTTGTCTTTACTTGTCACATAACTTGTTTCCATCGTTTTCTCCTCCTACCAGTGGCTCACATCAACGGGTGCCTGTAAGGCTGTTTTCATTGATGGATCGGTGATTTTTAAACACGTTAAAGAAATACCTTGCATGTTGTATGACGATAGTTGCGTCCCGGTCTTTAAAAAATCAATCGTAATCTTATCAAGCGCCGCTAGGCGTCTTACGTCATTCGAAAAAACATACTGTTCGAGTAACGGTGTTGCCCCAAGCCCGTTAATCAAAAAGGCGTAATGATCGTCTTGTCTAAATTGGTGTAAATGCTTGAGTTTGTTATATAGTTCAATCGCGAGTTGTTCTGACGATTGAAACGGTTCCTTTCGGTACCCTTTTTCTCCGTGAATACCGACACCGAAATAGACTTCATCCTTATTCAACTTAAAAAATGGCGCTGTCTTTGGTAGTTCCGCAGAAGATAAGGCCACCCCTAAAGTGAAGAGATGCGGTAAGATATTGTTTGCGATAGCTGTCAGTTCCTTTAACGTTTTGCCTTGTTGATTATAGAAGCCGAGTAGTTTATGCATCAGTACTGTGCCTGCCACCCCACGTTTACGTTTGGAGTAAGTGGTTTTATTATCAATTGACACGTCATCACTGACAATGACCATCTCAACGTCATGTCCTTTCTCACGTGCTTGTCGCATCGCTTCAGTGAAAACTTCCACATCGCTTGCGAAGTTTTTGACAATAAGACAAACTCCTTGCCCGTTGTCTGTCAATGTAATCGCTTTTAAAATTGCGGCAGGAAAAGGTGGGGTAAAGAGTTGACCGCTGACACTGGCCGTCAACATCCCTTCGCCTACATAGCCGAAATGCGCTGGTTCATGACCACTTCCGCCACCAGAGATTAAGCTCACGCCCGTCGTTTCAGGGAGATAAATGATGTGATGATCGGAATCGATGTTTAACCGCGATTGATGTTCAAACCAAAAGGCTGATAACATCGATGTTATCGCTGTTTGTTTCATATTTATTATGTGTTTCATTGTTGTTCCTCGCTTTCGTGTGATGAAATCTTGAGTTGTTCATCAAGCAAACCATAAACAACATCACGCATCACGATCGGTGACGCGTCACATCCTGAGAGCAACCAGTCCTTTGTCATGCCGACAAACCCGTGGGCGAAGAACTTCGCTTGATAATCCAGTTGTTCACTAGAAGCGTGGTGACTTAGATCTTTGATGACATGTATAAATAATTGATGCAATTCATGGTAAAGGTAATCACCAAAATCATTTTGTTCTGTCACACTTAAGGCATTTTTATAAAATGTTTGGTGATCATAGAAATAATGAAACAGTTGATAAAGAATCGTATCCCACCGTTCATAGTCTAAAAAGTCGGCAATATGTTCTTTTGTATCGGACTGATAAATCCATGCTAGTAGTTCATATTTATCTTGAAAATGATAGTAAAATGTTTGCCGGCGCATCTCACACTGCTTCATAATGTCAGAGACTGAAATCTTTTGAAACGCCTGATGGTTCATTAAGTCTTTTAATGCTTGTGCAATCATTTTTTGTGTAATGATTGAAGTTGTCATTGGCATCACCCTATCCATAGTGTAGCTGAAAATGACAAGCGGATAAAGCAAAAAATATAGTCGTTTTGACAGATGACCTAATTTGTCCGTTCCAAATAAAGCGTTTACATCCTACAATAAGGGTATAGATTAAAGCGTTACCAAATACCAATCGTAGAGATTGGAAAAAATCTTTAGGAGGATTCACATGGATAAAATTTTTGTTAGCCCAAGTCGTTACATTCAAGGTAAAGATTTACTTAATCATGCAGGTCAGTATTTAACACATTTCGGAGAAAACTTACTCGTGTTAGCCGATGAATTTGTACAAAGTATCGCAGCGGATACACTTGTTGGTAACTTAGAATCAGACTTTACTGTGACGAAAGTGACATTTAACGGTGAGTGTTCAATGAAAGAAATCGATTGTGTATCTGAGATTGGTCAAGATAAATCCGTCGATGCGGTAATTGGTGTGGGTGCTGGTAAAGCCCTTGATACGGCTAAAGCAGTGGCGAATAACTTAAATGTTCCGATTGTCATCTTCCCGACCCTTGCATCAACGGATGCCCCGACGTCTGGTTTGTCGGTTGTTTATACAGAAGAAGGTGCGTTTGAACAATACTTATTCTATAAAAAGAATCCAGATCTCGTGTTAATGGATACATCAATCATCGCAAAAGCACCAAGCCGTATGCTTGCTTCAGGTATTTCTGACGCTTTGGCGACACTTGTCGAGGCACGTGCCGTTAAACAAAAAAATGGCGAGACAATGAGTGGTGGAAAAGCGACTATTGCAGGATTTGCGATTGCAGAAAAATGTGAAGCGGTGTTATTCGATTACGCCTTACTTGCTTATGAAGCGAATAAACAAGGGATTGTCACACCAGCCTTGATGCGATTGTTGAAGCGAATACGTTATTAAGTGGCCTTGGATTTGAAGATTCAGGTCTAGCTGCAGCACATGCGATTCATAATGGCTTTACTGCTGTCGACGGGGACATTCACCATTTATCACACGGGGAAAAAGTGGCCTACGGCACAATGACACAACTTGTGTTAGAAAATAAAACGCAAAGTGAAATCGAGCGCTATCTTGATTTGTACCTGGCGTTAGATTTACCGGTCACATTAGAAGCTGTGCATCTAGATAAAGCCACTGATGAGGACTTATACAAAATTGGTGAACTGGCGACTAAACCAGAAGAAACGATGAAAAATATGCCGTTTACCGTGACACCTGATGATGTCGTTCAAGCGATTAAAGCCGTCGATGTTTATGCGAAAGCCTACATGAAAAAACGCGGAGAATAAATGGTAACACGTGTAAAATGACCAAACATTTAAAGACAAATAACATATCAGCCGGGGCCGCATGGTCTCGGCTGAACCATCTAGGAGGACAACCGATGAAAAAAATTATCAATGAACCCCATTTAGTTGTAGATGACTTATTAGAAGGCATGCTGTTGGCCCACAGTGATTTACTGACAAGGATTGAAGATACCCGCGTCGTGATTGAGAAAGAGAAACAAGCAACGGTTGGATTAGTGTCAGGTGGGGGAGTGGTCATGAACCGGCTCATGCTGGTTTTGTCGGTGACGGGATGCTCAGGGCAGCTGTGCTTGGTGAAATGTTCACGTCACCAACACCCGATCAAATCTATGAAGCGATTAAAGCGAGTGATACGGGTAAAGGTGTGTTACTGATTGTAAAAAATTACACGGGTGACGTGATGAACTTTGATATGGCAAAAGAGATGGCCGAAATGGAAGACATCGAAGTCGAATCGATTCTTGTGGATGATGATATTGCGGTCGAAGATAGTACGTATACGGCCGGAAAACGCGGCGTCGCTGGTACGATTCTTGTGCATAAAATTTTAGGACACTTTGCGCGTGAAGGTAAAACGTTAGCGGAGTTAAAACAGTTAGGTGATGCGCTGATTCATCATATCGACACGTTAGGGGTCGCGTTAACTGGGGCGACCGTCCCTGAAGTTGGAAAACCAGGTTTTACGCTAGAAGCGAACGAAATGGAGTATGGTGTCGGGATTCATGGTGAACCGGGTTATCGTCGGAGTGAGTTAAAACAAAGTCATCAGATCGCAAAAGAACTGGTTACTAAACTGATGGAGACACGAAAAGAAACAAAGAAAATCGGCCTCTTAGTGAATGGTTTAGGTGCGACGCCGATACAAGAGTTGTATGTGTTTTACCGCGACGTCGTCAACGAACTAAAAGCGTATGACGTTGAGATCACGTTTCAAAAAATCGGCGACTTTATGACATCGATTGATATGGCCGGATTATCATTGACAGTGATTGATTTAGATGATGAAACATACAAAGAAGCACTCACATCACCTGTTGATGTCTTGAGTTGGTAAGGAGGAGATAGCATGGAATTAACACATGAACAAGCGCAGCGCTGGCTATTAAACTTTCATGGAAAAGTAACAGATAATAAAGCTTATTTAAGTGATCTTGATCAAGCGATTGGAGATGGCGATCACGGTTCGAATATGGCAAGAGGGACAGAAGCGTCAAAGAAAAATTGGCAAGTGTGACAGATGAAAGCTTAGAGGCCGTATTAAAACAAACGGCGATGGCACTCATTAGTAAAGTTGGCGGAGCCTCAGGCCCTTTATACGGCTCTGCCTTTATGGCGATGGCAAAGAAAGCCAAAGAGACAAGGGACTTAAGTGTCCTTATTGAAGCAGGACTAGAAGGGATTAAACACCGCGGAAAGGCAGATGTGGGTGATAAGACGATGATTGATATGTGGCAGCCTGTCGCAACGGCTTTAAAAGAAGGGACGTTCTCTCAAGCGACTATTGATCAAGCCCTTCTCGATGTGAAACCACTTAAAGCGAAAAAAGGCCGGGCGTCTTATGTAGGCGACCGCTCGATTGGCGCCCTCGATCCTGGGGCCGTCTCAAGCGGCTATCTATTTGAAGCACTCATTGAGGAGGTTATCGCATGAGTTTAGGCATTGTCATTGCGTCACATGTCGATCATATTGCCGAAGGCGTGTATCGCTTACTCAAAGAAAGTGCACCGGATGTGTCGATTACCTATGCAGGTGGGACTGATGACGGTGAAGTTGGTTCAAGTTATGCTTTAATTGAAGCGGCGATTGAACAAAATGATAGTGACACGTTATATTGTTTCTATGACTTAGGCAGTGCAAGATGACACTAGAAATGGTCAGTGAAATGACGGATAAAGACGTGACGATTATCGATGCCGCCTTTATTGAAGGGGCGTATACAGCTTGTGCGCTTATCCAAGGTGGTTATAAACAAACAGACATTGATGCACAGTTAGCACCGCTAAAAGTCAAGTGATGCTGTTAAGATAGACACATACATGGATGAAAAAGCGAAGGTGAATGTTCCTTCGCTTTTTCACATTAAAGATGAAAGAGCTTCAATATAAAGCGACTAAAAGAGAAAGCTGTCTTAGACGATGATGAAGACATCGTGTATGTGATGCTAGTGGAATCGTTGACAACGTTTACTATCACTCGTGACGATTTCAGAAAAGTCGTGCTATACTAGTGATAAGTTTTTCTGTATGTAAGGGGGAGATGTTATGCCGAAGTCACTCACAAAAGTATTGATTGTCGATGATGAACGATTAATCAGACAAGGCATCTTGCATTATATCAACTGGCAAGATGAAGGATTTGAAGTCGTCGGTGAAGCGTCAAACGGTGAAGAAGCCCGTCTGTTGATTGATGAGTTGAAGCCAGATATTGTGATTACCGATATTGTGATGCCAGTGATGAACGGGACGGATTTGATTAAATATATCAAAGCCCATTACCCAGCCATCGAAGTGATTGTCTTAAGTAGTTATGCCGATTTTGATTATGTCAGAGATACGTTTAAACACGGCGTGATTGATTATATTTTAAAGCCTAAACTTGATGGTGAAGTACTATTAGAAACACTCAAACGTGTGGAAAAAACAGCTGATTTAAAAGGCCACACAGTTAAACAAGATCAGATGGATGTGTCATTAAAATCGAAAGTAGACAAAGTCTTGAAAAAGTATCATCACGATGCTGACTTAGATGAGTTAAATCAGATTATTTCAGGGCAGGTATTTGTTTTTGTGGAAGTCAGACGATCAGATTTTTCACGTGAAGAACGCTCGTTGCCATTGAGCAGCTGACGTCGGTAGATAACATTGAATTAGAACGAGATGACCATCACCGGTTACAGCTATTGTTTGGTGAAGAAGATAGGTTGGCTGATGCTTTAAATCATGAACATGAAGCTCTGTCTTCACACGCTGTCTCACTCATTCAATCATCGAAGGCGAAAGAGGCACGTGAGATTACGCGTTTATATGATGAGATCAAGTTGTTACGGCGCTATCATTTCTTTTTATCTGAACATGTGTTACTCGATTATCAAGCTTTACCAGTACTTGTTCCAAGTAATAAGCCATTTGATCTCAGTATTTTTCTGACGTTATTTAAACAAGAGAAATATGGTGTGGCCCTTCGATATATGGACGACTATCTAAATTCAATAAAACAAGACTACCAATCAGGACCGAATGAAGTAAAGAATTTACTCGGCAACATTATTTTTAACATGGTCGTGGCCTTAACCGATAAAACAGGCAAGAATGATCACTTTGAACAAAAAAAGTATCAGTACTTTAATGCGATCAATCATAGTACAACACTCGTTGAAGCCTATTTTCATTTCCAACAGTTCTACAATGAACTGACCAACCAAGTGATGCAGTCCAATCAAGAACACGATAATTTAACGCAGCTACTTGCTTATATTGATGACCATTACAGTGAATCACTGTCACTGACCGATTTAAGTGCCCATTTTCATTTTAATCCCTCGTACTTATCCAGTTATTTTTCTCAACACTTAAATAAAGGGTTTAGTGATTACCTCACGGATGTGAGAATTAATAAAGCGAAAGAGTTGTTGAATAATCATGATTTATCGATTGCCGATGTCGGAAGTATGGTGGGTTATCAAGACCATAGTTATTTTTGTAAAGTGTTCAAAAAGAAAACATCATTATCACCGAGTCGCTATAGAAAAGAGACGACGCGATGAGTCGGTTATTATTTGGATTGAAAGATTGGTTGTATCGCAATGGTTTATTTCTTAAAGTATTTGGTGTGACGTTGCTGAGTGTTTTGTTAGTGGCGATTCTCATTAGTGTCAGTACCTTGCGAATTTCAACGGCGTATTTTATGGATACATTCAGTCTAACGAACGAACGGATTATCAATGAATCAAAGCGTCGCTTTGATGACTACACGGCGGCTGTTGTTAGAACGCTTCAAGATGTTGAGAATTCAGGAACAATTAAACGCGTATTAGCCGTTGAGGATACCACTTCTACTAATCACGCACAAAATGCGTTCGATATCGTCACAGAAATCCGCCGGATTTATACCCGCATTCAGCCTGAAGGGGCAAACTTGATGGTTCTCGGCCCGTATGAAGATTTGTACAATATGAATTATTCGTATTGGCCCGTGACCTATGACCAACTGTCCAGCTGGTCGTTCAATAACAAATTAAAAAATGAGCCAAATAGTATTCATTATGCGATGGTAGAAACAGAAGACGAGCCGCTGATCGTCGCCGGCAAAGCTCTGGCTAATCGGTTTACTTCTGGTACGTATGGCTTTAGTTACGTGGCGATTAAAGAAAATGAGCTGCGTTCCTTCTATGAAGGTTATACGAGTGCGGAAAACTCGATGGTCCTGTTAAACAGAGAAGGCGTCGTGTTATCGAGTAACCAAGCTGGTTGGGTTGGTAAAAAACTTGATCACTTAAAACAAATGATTGAAAGAGATCCACTAAATGAGACGCTGACAGATACAGTGACGATTTTTGGGACGGATTATCACGTTTTAATGGAGTATATAACCGGACTGGATATGTATTTAGTGAACGTGATTGACCAAGAAACCATTGTTGGTAATTTAATCGATACCCAGGAGCTTATAGTCATTACGATCGGTATTGTGTTAATGGCAATTTTACTATCATGGCTAATTTCTCGACATATTACCTTATCACTCACACGTTTAGTGAGACAAATTGCAAAGTTAAATAAACACAATTTCACCAAGCGCTTAAAAGAAGAAGGTGGCTATGAGTCCACTCAGATTGCCCGAGCGTTTAACTATACGCTTGATGAACTCGACCAGTATGTAAGTGTCGTTGTTGAATCGCAAAAGAAACAGCGTGACGCGGAACTGCGTGCCCTGCAACACCAAATCAATCCGCATTTCTTATATAACACCTTGACGACGGTGAAGTTTATGGTAAGACATGAACAGACAGAAGAAGCGATTGAGACGATTCATGCACTTATTAACTTACTCCAAAACACACTAGGAGAAGTCGGAGAAACAGTGACGGTCGAACAAGAGTTAGACAACATGAAACACTACGTTAAAATTAATCAAGCCCGTTACGGTGACCAAATAAGGGTGAATTTCTTTGTCGCACCGGATGTATATGCGTATCATTTACCGAAACTCGTCTTACAACCATTTATTGAAAATGCCTTTTTTCATGCGTTTAATGAAAAGAAAACAGGTTTCATTCAAATCATGATGAGAAAACAAGAGGAGACGCTTTACTGTGAAGTCATGGATGATGGTGATGGCATGATGTTGTCAAAAGAACAATTCCCTTATGTGGTGAATCATAAAAGGCAAATGTTTTCAGGTATTGGGATGAAAAATGTTCAAGAACGGATCCATTTACTTTATGGTAATCAGTACGGTGTCACGGTAAAGAGTGAACAAGGACAAGGAACACGGGTGATCGTCACCTTACCACTGATAAAAAAATCGTGAGACTTTTCACGAGATATAAAAATAGTCCAACTTCTAAAAATAAGACCAAAAATGAAGAGAAAAGACCGGGCACTATCTAAAAAATAGACCATTACTTATCTAAAGATCGTGCTAACGGTCTTTTTTCTTTGGCGTTATACTAAGGATGTAGCGAAAAAGAAAACGCTTACACAAATTATAAGGAGGGTTTACTTATGAAAAAGATTTTTACTTTATTACTTATTTTGATGCTGGGTGTACTAGCTGCTTGTGGTGGGGATGACACGTCAAATGACGACACGGGCGGAAGTGATTCAGATAACGGAACAGACTCAGGTGAAACATCGGACGGCGTGCAATCAGTCACCGCGTGGGCGTGGGATCCAAACTTTAATATTCGTGCATTAGAACTTGCAAACCAAGCGTATGATGGTGACAGTGAGATGTATGTTGAAATCATTGAAAATGCTCAAGATGATATTATTCAACGTTTAAACGCAGGATTATCATCAGGTACAACACAAGGGATGCCAAACATTGTGTTAATTGAAGATTACCGGGCACAGAGTTTCTTACAATCGTACCCTGACGCTTTTTATCCACTAACGGATTATATTAACCCAGATGACTTCGCTCAGTACAAAGTCGAAGCAACAAGCTTTGATGGCGACATTTACGGTTTACCATTTGATACAGGGGTAAGTGGTCTTTATGTTCGGACCGATTACTTAGAAGAAGCAGGCTATACTGTAGAAGATTTAAGTGATATTACATGGAAAGAATACATTGAAATCGGTAAAGAAGTGAAAGCAGCGACAGGTAAAGATATGATTACGCTTGATCCAAACGACTTTGGTATGGTGCGGATGATGTTACAGTCAGCTGGCGAATGGTACTTTGAAGAAGATGGTAACACACCAGCTTTAGCTGATAACCCTGCCCTTGAAGAAATCTTTGTTTTATATAAAGAGATGATGGATGCAGATATCGTCAAATTAAACTCTGACTGGAGCCAATTTGTTAGTGCGTTTAACAGTGGGGATGTCGCAACAGTCCCAACAGGTAACTGGATCACTCCTAGTGTGAAAGCAGAAGCGAGTCAATCAGGTAACTGGGCTGTTCTTCCACTTCCACGTTTAGAAGTAGACGGTGCGGTGAACACATCAAACTTGGTGGTAGTTCATGGTATGTGTTAAATCAAGATGGTAAAGAACTTGCGGCTGAGTTTTTAGCGAATACATTCGGTTCAAATGAACAGTTCTACACAGATTTAGTTACGGAGATTGGTGCACTTGGTACGTATATTCCAGGGACACAAGGTGAAGCTTTTGAACAAGAAGATCCATTCTTCGGTGGTCAAGCGATTATCCAAGACTTTGCGACTTGGTCAGAACAAATCCCACCAGTCAACTACGGTATGCACACCTATGCGGTTGATGACATCTTAAAAGTTGAAATGCAAAACTACCTTAACGGTGCGGATGTTGGTGATGTATTAGATAACGCGCAATCACAAGCTGAAACACAATTACGTTAATTTAGAATGGCTAAGCCGCAAGGGGATAGAAAGATAAGCCTTGCGGCTTTAGTTTAAAAAAGGAGTTAGATAACGATGAAGCAGCTCACAAATAAAAATAATATCGGTTGGTTATTTGTTCTTATATCTGTTGTAGCCATTACGTTGTTTTATTTTTACCCAATGTTCGATGCCTTTTTATTATCCTTTCAATCGGGTATGGGCGCCAATTTAGAATATGTTGGTCTTAATAACTGGAGTCGATTACTTAATGATCCAACCTTAAGACAAGCTTTAATTAATACGATGACGTATCTTATTATTCAAGTGCCACTCATGATTGTCCTTGCTTTATTTTTCTCTGTCATCTTAAATGATCCTGATTTAAAATTCCGTGGTTTTTTTAGAACTGCGATCTTTTTACCAGCAGTTACCTCACTCGTTGCGTATTCTGTTATTTTTAAATACATGTTTAGTATTGATGGGATTGTCAATCAATTACTTTTAAACTTGAATTTTATTAGTGAGCCCATTGCCTTTATCTCAGATCCGTTTTGGGCAAAAGTTGTTATTATTCTTGCGATTACGTGGCGATGGACAGGCTATAATATGATCTTTTATCTATCCGCCCTTCAAAATATTGATCGATCCATTTATGAAGCTGCTCGCATTGATGGGGCTAATAGCTTCCAACAATTTATTCAAATCACGATTCCGATGCTTAAACCGATTATTCTCTTTACAACGATCACATCCACCATCGGGACACTTCAACTCTTTGATGAAGTTGTCAACATTACGAGTGGCGGACCAGGGATCCAAACGATTTCGATTTCGCAGTACATTTATGACTTATCATTTAAGTACACACCGAACTTCGGTTATGCTGCAACGGTCTCTTATGTCATTGTGATCCTCGTCGTTATTCTATCTATTATTCAATTTAAAGTGGCAGGTGAAAAAGAATGAAGAAACTAAAAAAGACACTCATATATCTCTTCTTATCTATCGCAACCATCATTTCCATTTATCCATTCTTTTGGATGATTGTGAGTATGACGAATAAATCTGTCGATGTCACTCAAGGTCGACAGCTACCAGGAACGTATTTATTTGAAAACTTACGCAAATTATTCGACCAAGTTGATATGGTCACTGCGCTCACAAACAGTGCGATTATTGCGATTTTATCAACGGTCTTTACGCTATTTATTGCCTCACTCGCTGGTTATGGTTTTCAGATGTATCGCAGTAAAGGAAAAGACATCGTCTTTAACATTTTACTCCTATCGATGATGATTCCATTCGCATCGATTATGATCCCACTGTATCGTTTATTTGGACGGATTTCACAAACCGCCCCGATTATCGGGATTGATACGTTAGCGGCGGCCTTTCTACCGACGATTACAACCGCTTTCTTCATCTTCTTCTTTAGACAGAATACGAAGATGTTTCCGAAAGATTTAATTGAAGCAGGACGGATTGATGGCTTAAGTGAAATCGGTATTTTCTTTAGAATCTTTGTCCCAACAATGAAAACAACGTATGCGGCCGCAGCGATTATTGCCTTTATGAACAGTTGGAATAATTTCCTCTGGCCACTCGTTGTCTTGCAGTCACCCAGTAAACAAACGATTCCGTTACTGATCTCTAACTTAGGGTCAAGCTATTCGCCCGATTACGGCATGATTATGTCGGCGATTACGATCGCGACGTTACCAACGGCGCTGGTGTTCTTCTTTATGCAGAAACACTTTGTCGCAGGTATGATGGGGTCAGTCAAAGGATAAAATCACTGATTTAATCAATCAATACCTATAGAACGATAGGAAGTTTGACAGTTAAGGGAGGAAATTTAATGGCGATTTATGTCAATGAAGAGACGCTCACATTCCATTTAACCAATCGGGATGTGAGTTATCTTTTTAGCGTTTTACCAAATGGAGAACTCACGCATCTTTATTACGGAAAAAAACTAAGTCATGTCGCTGACTTTAGTCAGTTGTTTTATACGGAAGTAAAAGATAATAGTTGTACAGAAGCGGATGCGGCGCTTTCAATGGATGTGATAAGACAAGAATACCCGAGTTTTTCTCGGAGTGATTTTCGCTTGCCCGCTGTTCAGCTAACGAATAAAGACGGCCATCGGGTCAGTCGATTTACTTATACGGGATACGAAAAAGTAAAAGGAAAAACAAAATTGAAAGGACTTCCGGCGACATATGTCGAATCTAGTGAGGAGGCAGATACGCTTAAAGTCTTCTTAAGAGATGAGGTGTTAGAGGCAACATTAACACTTTCTTATACAATTTATCAACATCATCCGGTAATAACACGTCACGTCACTTTAACAAATCATCACCGAGATGACCTCATTATTAATCAAATGATGAGCGCATCACTTGATTTCAATCATAACCAATTTGATTGGTTAGAACTTGCGGGTTCGTGGGCGCGTGAGCGCCATATAAAACGGACACCGCTTCATGCTGGGATACAAAACATCCAATCTACCCGTGGAGCGAGTTCCCCGCAACACAATCCGTTTATCGCTTTATTACGACCTGAGACTGCCAAGAACATGTTGGTGAAGCTTACGGTTTTAGTTTAGTCTATAGCGGTAACTTCTTAGCACAAATGGAGGTCGATCATTATGACACGACCCGTGTGACGATGGGGATTAATCCGTTTGATTTTAACTGGCGATTAGAAAGGGACGAAACGTTTACGACACCAGAAGTGGTGATGGTTTATTCAGACCAAGGCTTAAATAAATTGAGTCAAGTTTATCACACTCTATACCGCACCCGTTTAGCCCGTGGCGTTTGGAGAGATAAATTACGTCCTGTCCTTATCAATAACTGGGAAGCCACGTATTTTAACTTTAATGAAGATAAATTGTTACAGATGGCAACAGAAGCAAAACAGCTGGGTGTTGAGTTATTCGTTTTAGATGATGGCTGGTTTAAAGGGAGAAACAGCGACACAACGTCACTCGGTGATTGGTTTGTTGATGAGAAGAAGTTACCGAATGGTCTGAGGTCTTTATCAGAAAAGATTCACGGACTCGGTCTTCAGTTTGGTCTTTGGATTGAACCTGAAATGATCTCACCAAAGTCAGAACTCTATCATGCTCATCCAGACTGGGTCGTTGGAGTCAACAATCGACCAAACAGTCCGGGACGTAACCAATATGTGTTAGACTTTTCAAATAAAGCGGTGATTGATTATATCTATCATCTAATCAAAGAGCGCTTAACCGAGGCAAACGTCGACTATGTTAAATGGGATATGAACAGGTTTATGACTGAAGCAGGTTCCGTTCATCTTGCCCCAGCTGACCAAACTTCTTTTAGACATCGCTATATCTTAGGGGTATACCGGTTATATGAGTTACTAACGACCGATTTTCCAAACGTTTTGTTTGAATCATGTGCCGCTGGTGGGGCGCGCTTTGACCCAGGCATGTTGTATTATGCGCCGCAAGGATGGACGAGTGATGACACGGATGCCTAGAGCGGGTCAAGATTCAGTACGGGACGTCTCTTGTGTATCCTGCTTCGATGATGGGGGCACACGTATCGGCGGTGCCGAATCATCAAACCGGAAGGATGACGCCAATCGAGACAAGAGGGGTCGTCGCCTTTAGTGGTATGCTGGGGTATGAACTCGACCCGAGTCAATTATCAAAAGAAGAAAAAACAATCGTTCAAGAACAGATTCGTCACTATAAACAGGTTCAACCGGTAGTTCAGTTCGGGCAAATGACCAGGCTGATTAGCCCGTTTGATGATCCACTTCATGCCAGTTGGCAATTTGTGTCTCAAGATGAAACAGACGTATTAGTTACCTACATCCAACAACAAGCACAACCAAACCCTGCCTTTAGACAACTCAAGCTAGTCGGTTTAAAGAAGAATAAAGCTTACACATTAGTCGGCACAGATAGTATTTTCTATGGGGATCAATTGATGTACCATGGATTAGAGTTAGACCGGTATATCGACCGTAGTGACGCGGGAGATGCTCGCGGGTATCTCTTACATTTTAAAGTACAGGAGGAAACAGAATGAAACATTATCCAAAATACACCTATGCACCACCAAAAAACGGTTATCCTGAGTGGAACAACAACCCTGAAATTTTCCAATTAAACCGACGGACCTTAACGGCCGACCATATGCCGTTTGATTCAGAGGAAGCCGCACGTACACTGGATAAAGAACAATCAAATCGCTATCTATCACTAAGTGGTGAGTGGAATTTCTATTGGGTGAAAAATCCAAGTGAAAGACTGGAAGGGTTTTATCGAGACGACTTTGATCAGTCAAACTTTAAACCTATCAAGGTACCGAGTCACTGGCAATTAGAAGGTTATGATTATCCACAGTATACCAATACGACGTATCCGTGGGTGGAACATGAAGACATAAAAGCGCCATTTGCGCCGACAAACTATAACCCGGTCGGCCATTACTTAAAAACAATAGACTTACCGGAAGACTTCACGAAAGAACCGGTTTACTTCCGCCTTGAGGGGGTTGAGTCCGCTTTTTATTTATGGATCAATGGTGACTTTGTTGGTTACAGTGAAGATACCTTTACTGCGAGTGAATTTGATGTGACACCATATTTAAAACCAGGTGAAAACACATTTGCGCTAGAAGTGTACCGCTGGTGTGATGCGAGCTGGTTAGAAGATCAAGACTTTTGGCGTTTAAGTGGGATCTTCCGTGATCTCTATTTATATCGTCAACCAGTTGTTCATATTGATAATACCTTTATTAAGCCTGTACTTGATGAGGACTATAAAGATGGTGTGTTTAACATCGATGTGACGTTAAGAAATTACAGCGATGAGGAACAAACGGTGACGTGTCTTGTTAACCTCTATGATGGTGATCAGTTAGTGTTTGATGAGCCATTAGAAAAAACAGTGACTTTAAAAGAGGGGACTGAAGTCCTGACACTATCATCCGCTATTGAATCACCGAAGAAGTGGTCGGCAGAATTTCCGCATCTTTATACGGTAACCGTTAGCTTAAAAGAACCTGAAAAAGACGTGTATGTATCAGAAAAACACTTCACGGGTTTTCGTACCTTTGAGTTAAAAGATGGGCTAATGAAAATCAATGGGGAGCGCATCGTCTTTAAAGGTGTCAACCGTCATGAGTTTCATTATGATGTTGGCCGCGCGGTCACAAAAGAACATATGCTTGAAGATATTCTCACGATGAAACGGGCGAATATTAATGCGGTCAGAACGTCACACTATCCGAATGATCCGTATTGGTACCATTTATGTGATGTGTACGGTCTTTATGTGATTGATGAGGTCAATTTAGAAACACATGGTACGTGGCGTTATGGACAACAAACGTTAGAAGACACTGTTCCAGGTAGCAAACCAGAGTGGACAAATAATGTCTTAGACCGTTCTGAAAGCATGTTTGAACGCGATAAAAACCATCCATCGATTGTGATCTATTCACTCGGTAATGAATCATTTGGTGGCGACAACTTTATTAAAATGCATGACTTCTTTAAAGAAAAAGACCCGTCACGTCTCGTTCATTACGAAGGAATCTTCCATTACCGCGACTCAGAGCGAGCAAGTGATATTGAAAGTACGATGTACATTTCGCCAGAGGGCATTAAACAATATGCTGAAAGTGAGACACCGAATAAAAAACCGTATATTCTTTGTGAATATTCGCATGCGATGGGGAACTCGCTCGGCAACTTTAATCAATACCAAGACCTATTCTATCAATATGATATTTTACAAGGTGGATTTATTTGGGACTTTAAAGACCAGGCTCTTCGCCACGAGACAAAAGATGGACAACCCTTCCTTGCCTACGGAGGCGACTTTGGTGAATCACCACATGACAGCAACTTTAGTGGTAACGGGATTGTCTTCGCCGATGGTCGTCCAACACCAAAACTGGCAGAAGTCAAACGTCAATATCAACCCGTTGCGTTTGAGCTATTAGATGCGGCAAAAGGTGAGGTCACGATTGAAAACCGTTACTTATTTATGAATTTAAATGCGCATGCCTTAAAATTCGATTGGTTAGTTGATGGGGATGTCGTGAGGAGTGATACAACGACCGTTGATTGTGCTCCGGGTGAACGGGTAACGGTCACATTTGATCCTGATTTATCTGACTACAAAGGAGACGTCTATCATATTAATCTGTCGATACTCTATACAGAAACGAATACATTTGCGAATAAAGGCGATTGTTTAGCTTATGATCAGTTCGCTTTACCTGTAGTCAAACAACATGTGGTACAAGAAACGGTGAAACAAGCGACTTCACCACTTTCTGTCATAGAGAAAGATCAGTCCATCATCATTGAAAATGAGCATCTTGCTGTGGTCATTTCAACGGAAACAGGATTAATCACGCAGCTTTCTAAAGGCAAGAAAGACATGCTCACAAGTCCTGTCTTACCTAACTTCTGGCGCGCGATGACGGATAACGACCGTGGAAATGGACTAGACAAGCGCAGTGCTTGTTTTAAAGAGGCGACAGCGGATATGACGTTACAGTCATTAGATGTTGAAACGTCAACGACAGAGGTGACAGTCATATCACGCCACCGTTATCCGGCACTTAAAAATAGTGAAACGCGTCTTGAATTGTCGATTCAAACGATGGGAGAGGTGTCACTGGATTACCGCTTTACACCGAACCGAGACTTACCTGAGATTCCAGCGGTTGGGTTAACGTTTGGACTGCCAAAAGACTATCAAACATTAGATTATCTCGGTCGTGGACCAGAAGAGTCTTATATCGATCGTTACACGTCTCAATTAGTCGGTCATTACACCGCAAAAGTAACGGATCAGATGGTGCCGTATTTGAAACCACAGGAATGCGGAAATAAAATAGATGTGTATCGCATGAGTCTCTCAAATGATGTGACAACCTTTACCGTTAAAGGTGAGACACCATTTGAAGCAAGTGCTTTACCCTATCGTGCGAATCAAATAGAAACAGCGACGCACCATCACCTCTTACCAGAGGTAACCGAGACTGTCATGACAGTCAATGCGTCTCAAATGGGGATTGGTGGCGATGATTCATGGGGACAAAAAACGCACCCTGAATTTACGCTTTATCCAACCCAGACGTATCAGTTAAACCTATTGTTAGATTTTAAAAACTAACGCCAATAGATGGAAGACAAGCCGATGAAACAGCTGCTTTTAGATAAGTAGCTGTTTTTGTCTGTTTAAGTAGGGAAGGTTATGATAAATCGCTAGGAGAAGGGTTTTTGTCATGATATAATAGGGGAACTTACATGACCTACCAACGATATCTAATAGCTAGTCCAAGGAAAGAAGGTGGACCAACAGATGGCTCCAATTATTCAGTCCCAAGATGGTTGCGAAGAAAATCTTTATTATACGTTATTTGAACAACATCATTTACCGGTATTAATTATTCGGCCAGTTGATGGTCAAATTATAGAGGCGAATCAAACAGCCTGTCAGTTTTATCAGTACGAAAAAGAGACATTAAAACGCATGACTATTTTTGATATTAACACACTACCGATGGCGTCGGTTAAACAAAAGATAGCTGAGGCGAAGCGGAAAAAGGAGCGGTATTTTCAGTTCCGCCACCGGCTAAAAGACGGTCGCATTCGTGAAGTAAAGGTGAACAGCATTCCAGTGACATTTAGAGGGAAAACATTATTATTTTCACTTGTAACCGACGTCACTGATCTGTTAGAGAATAATAGTTATTTCAACGTGTTGTTTGAACAATCGCCTTATGCCATTATGGTGATGGACCAGGAATATCGGGTGAAAAAAGTGAACCAACACTTTGAAGCTTTATTTGGTTATAAGCATGAAGAGACAATCGGCCGCACGCCAGAACAATTAATATATCCGAAAGGCTATACCGATCTGTTTGAATCGAATAAAGAGAAGATAAATGAAGGTATGGTTATTACTCAAAATAATATTCGCCAAACAAAAAGTGGTCAGGCCATTCACGTTCAGCTGGTCGCTATGCCGGTGTATGTGGATAACGTATTACTCGCGACGTGTGCGATTTATATTGATAAGCGAAAAGAAATAGAATTAAAAACATATAATCAGATGTTGGCTTCGGTGTTAGAGAATACGAACCAAGGGGTTGTCATTACCAATTTAAACGGTGATATAGAATGGATCAATGACGCTTATACGACAATTACGGGTTACACAGAAAAAAGACGTGCTAGGGGAAAATCCACGTATTTTACAGTCGGGAAAGCACACGGCTGATTTTTATGAAAAGATGTGGGAAGACATTTTGACACACGGTTCTTGGACAGGTGAGATTTGGAATCGGCGAAAAAGTGGCGAGATATTTCCTGAGTTTCTAAAGATTTTTTCTATTAAAGATGAAGCAGATAATCTCGCTCGTTTTGTCGGGATCTTTATTGATAACACTGAGATGAAAGCACATGAACGAGCGATTGATGTACTTGAGACAAAGGATAAGTTAACCAACCTCTATAACCGTTCGTTCATCACTCGTTACATTGATCAGTGGTTAATTGGACAAGAGCATCCGTTTGTCACTTTATTGTATATCGATATCGACCGCTTTAAAACCATTAATGACAATTTGGGTCATGCGGTTGGGGATGATTTGTTGATTCAGTTTGCGGACACATTGCGTCGCACCTTTACATCATCGCTAATCTCTCGTGTGAGCGGGGATGAATTCGTTGTAGTGATGTTAGAGGAAGACCACAATCAAGTCGATGAGCGACTTGAAGACTTCTTTAAATACCTCGATGTACCGTTTGACTTAGAAGGCTACCAACTTCTTGTTACGTGTAGTGTTGGTGTGGCGATTTATCCTACTGATGGGGCCAGTTCGAATGCCTTATTAATGCACGCGGATATTGCCATGTTTGAAGCTAAAAAGCATGAAGGGAATACCTTTGTCCACTACAATAAAACGCTCGCGACAGAGATGAACCGGATCTTCGAGGTGAAAACAGCACTCCAGCAAGCGGATTTTGACCGAGATTTTACGCTTCATTATCAACCAGTTGTCGATGTGAAAACGGATCAGGTTGTTGGAGCAGAGGCCCTTCTTCGTTTTGAAAATGACACGCTTGGTCGTGTGTCACCAGGTGAGTTTATTCCAATCGCAGAAGATTATGGTCTAATTTTGCCCATTGGTGAGTGGGTGCTTAAACAAGCATGTTCAACGATGCGCGAGGTTGTAGAGATGACGGAAGGGATGTTTAAAATGGCGGTGAATGTGTCGATCCAGCAACTAGAAAATAGTCACTTTCCTTTAGTCTTAAAAACGATATTAGAGGAGACAGCTTTTCCGAAAGATCATCTTATATTAGAAGTAACAGAGGAAACATCTGTCAGTCATTCTGCGCGAGTGAAAGAAACGATCAATCAGATTGAAGCATTAGGTGTTGGTGTGTCGATTGATGATTTTGGTACAGGGTATTCATCACTTGAAAAATTACATAAGTTAAAAGTCAATCAACTAAAAATTGATCAATCTTTTATCCGTGACTTAGATCAAACAAAAGCCATCGTTCATGCAATTTTAGCTATGGGAAAGAGTTTAGGTTTATCGGTTGTCGCAGAAGGAGTCGAAACGAAGGAGCAACGTGATTTCTTAAAGGCAACCACGTGTGATTATGTTCAAGGTTATTACTTTAGCCGGCCCATCCCATTTAAAGACTTTCAGGCGTATGTCATACAGAAACAATCGTCTAACAAGTAGGTAAGAATTATTTCTAGTAAAAGAGGATTACACAGCTGACAACATAAAATGAAACAAGCCGTAAGACGTCGTAGGGGTGACGTCTTACGGCTTAATGTTTAAGGTTTTTACTTTGTTTTGACGGATACGGTTTCGTTTCCACCCACATGAACGGTTTCATCGAAAATTTTTACAGCAGTGTCGACAGCTGTTTCATTTGTGACCTCAATGTGTTGTTGGGTTACATGAATGTTCAGACGTGCCCCTCTAAAGACAATCTTGAATGAGAAACTGTCCCACTTGCCAGGAATAAATGGTCGTAAGTGTAA
Organism: Halolactibacillus sp. JCM 19043; assembly: GCF_001310395.1. Taxonomy (NCBI): domain Bacteria; kingdom Bacillati; phylum Bacillota; class Bacilli; order Caryophanales; family Bacillaceae; genus Halolactibacillus; species Halolactibacillus sp. JCM 19043. The sequence goes on along the minus strand of NZ_BAXD01000026.1, from coordinate 23,367 downwards.
GTCGTGATCGATAACTTTCATACCACCAAAGCCTTGGACAACAGACATCCACGTGCCGGCCATGCTCGTAATGTGACAGCCATCTTCTGTATCATTGTTGTAGTTATCTAAATCAAGACGGGCGGTACGTAAGTACATGTCATACGCTTTATCTTGATAACCAAGTTGACAAGCCAAGATTGAGTGGACACATGGTGAGAGTGATGACTCATGAACAGTCATTGGCTCATAGAAGTCAAAGTTGCGTTTAATTGTGTCAAGGTCATATTCATGATTTAAGAAATGCATGCCTTGTAAAACATCCGCCTGTTTAATGAAACATGAGCGTAAAATTCGGTCCCATGACCAGTTTTGGTTAAGAGGTAAATGCTTAGAATCTAAGTCTTCTACCTTCATAATCTCTTTATCTAAGAAATTATCCGCTTGTAAGAAGACGCCTAAGTTCTCGTCAACGGGGTAGTACATCTTATCAATGATATCTTCCCATTTAGTTGTTTCTTCAGGTTGAAGATGTAGTTTCTCTACCCATTGTTGATAAAGACTTGGATCGGTTTCTTTTAAGTCACGGAGTGACTGTAACGTATAGTCAAGTGTCCAGCTGGCGATGCGGTTCGTGTACCAGTTGTTGTTGACGTTGTTATCATATTCGTTAGGCCCCGTCACACCGTGCATCATATAGACGTCTTTACGTGGGACGTAGTGAACGCGTTCTTCCCAGAAACGAGAAATTTCAACGAGGACTTCAATCCCTAATTCTCCGATATAGTCTTTGTCACCGGTGTAGTTGACATAGTCATAAATCGCATAAGCAATCGCTCCGTTACGGTGAATTTCTTCAAAGGTGATTTCCCATTCGTTATGGCTTTCTTCACCATTCATTGTGACCATTGGGTAGAGTGCACCTTTAGTGAAGCCGAGTTTTTGTGCGTTTTCTTTCGCTTTTTCTAAATGATTGTGACGATACACGAGTAAGTTGCGGGAAATATTTTGGTCCGCTGTCGCAAGATAGAATGGTAAGCAGTATGCTTCGGTGTCCCAGTAAGTACTGCCGCCGTATTTTTCACCCGTAAAGCCTTTTGGCCCGATGTTCAAGCGCGCATCTTTGCCAGTATATGTTTGGTTCATATGGAAGATGTTAAAACGAATCCCTTGTTGGGCACTGACGTCACCTTCGATGACGATATCACTATCCTGCCATTTTTTATCCCAAGCGTCTTTTTGTGCGGACTTTAATGCGCCAAATCCAATGCTTACAGCGTCGGTTAGTTTGGCTGTCGCTACAGCTTCTAGGACGTCATGAGCATGATCGCGGTTTGTAACATTGGCTGCGTATTTATAAATAGCTGTCGTTTTCCCTTGTTTAAGCGGCGCGTGGAAGACAACGTCGGCATATTTTTCGCGCGTAGATGCAGTCGTGGGTTCAATGTTTACGCCGTCGGTATCGACAAAGGTTTGCATCTTTGATGTGTAATAGAAATCAAGTTTTTTTGTTTTTACTGTGACAAGGGCTTTATTGTCAGTGGCTGTTTGGTTCACCTCGGCCCAAAACTTTTCATCATAATTAGCGTCACTATTAATGATGTCGCCGTCTAAGAAAGAGGTAATCTCTATCTCGCCGTCAAAGTTAACGGGTGTCACTTTATATTCAATCGCACCGATTTCCTTCATTGTAATACTGACAAATCGTGTCGCTTCTACCGTTACGATATCGCCATTTTCAAGTGTCGCGGTGAAGGCTCGGTATAAAAAGCCTTCTTTCATATTAAGTTCACGTTTAAACTCAGACACTTTAGCAGTATTTAAATTAAGGATAATCCCATTGATGACAAGCTTTAATCCAATCCAGTTCGTCGCATTCAAGACTTTAGCAAAGTACTCAGGGTAGCCATTTTTCCACCAACCGACACGGGTTTTATCTGGGTAGTAGACACCTGCCATGTAGCTGCCTTGGAGTGAAGCACCTGTGTAGGTTTCTTCAAAGTTCGCGCGCTGACCCATATGGCCATTACCGATACTGAAAATACTTTCTGAGATTTCATGTTTCGTTTGATCAAAGCCTTCTTCGATAATAGACCAAGGATGTTCTTTTAAATACGGTTTCATAATAAATTCCTCCTACTCTGTGATCGCTTTCATTATTTGCATTAAGGATTAATGAGCGAGACGGTCTAACGTCATCTCTGATAAGTCACTCACGTAATCATCGGCCCCGGTTAACACCTCGGGATCGCCCACACCAATAACATACATACCGGCATTTTTACCAGCTCAATCCCAGCTTGGGCATCTTCAAACACGACACACGCCTCTGGGGCAACGCCGAGCAACTCGGCTCCTTTTAAAAAGACTTCAGGGTCTGGTTTAGCTTTTTCAATCACATTGCCATCAACAATCGCATCAAATGCATCATACAGCCCAATTTGGTTCAAAATAATCGGCGCATTTTTACTTGCTGAACCTAAAGCGAAGCTAATACCGGCTGCTTTTAAAGCGGTGAGAAACGCTGTTACACCAGGTAAAATCTCTGTTTCATCCATTTGTTTAATTGCTTTAACGTACTGGTCATTTTTTTTAGCAGCTAGTTGTTGTTTTTCATCTTCGGGTAACGCTAACCCTCCGACTTCTAGTAAAATATTTAACGAATCCATTCGACTGACGCCTTTTAAACGTTCGTTGTCTTGTTCAGTGAATTCAAAACCTAATTCACTTGCGAGTGCACGCCAAGCAATATAATGATGTTTAGCGGTATCAACAATAACACCGTCTAAATCAAATAGCACAGCTTTAGGCATTCCCATATGTGATTCCTCCTCAAGATTAATCTCTATGTTTATCATACAACATGAGATAATTAAATGAAAGCGATTTCGCATAAAAAGTTTATAAAAAAATAAAAGAGTAAGCGATTTACTACGCTAAAATACAAGGACAATATGTTTTTTGCTGAATTAGAGGGGGAGAATCAATGATGAAATATCATGCAATCGATTTCCTTATTGAGAGGCGTTTGCTAATGAGTAACAGAATAGGGATACCAATGTAAAAAGTAGGAGGGATGTGATAGGATGAAGCGATAAGACAATATTTTTGAAAAATTGGAGGAATAAGACATGAAAAAATGATGCATGTCTTTATCGTATTAGGGCGAGAAGACACCTTCCTCAAACATTCGTTAGAATGTTAGGTGGGGGTAGTTCAAGATACGGTTGTCTATCCCGATGTCTTAGAAGAGATAGAGTAAAACAGGATAAAAGACATGTAAGGAAAAGATCAACACTTTAACAAGCCGCATAAATACCCCTAATCGAGTCGATTAGGGGTATATGTTTGTCCTTAATTATTTACAGTTGTAGTTTTTTCCTTAATTTGATGCTTTTCTTTGGTAAGAATACATGATGAATGAACTTACACAAATGAATAGTAAACCAAGTAGAATAAGGTTAAATGTTACAGTTGAAGTATTTGGTAACTGTTCACCGCTTGTATTCTCTGAATCATCTGGTGTTTCATTATCTGATGGGTCAGTCGTTGCTTCTTGATTCGATGCGTTGTCGTTATTTACATCGTTATCAATTACCGTGTCATCTTGATTCGTGTCATTATCAGTGTTTGTCTCGTTATCTGTTGGTCGTTCAGGTGTTGATGCCACTTCTGCGACTGTGTAAAGACTAAAGTGGGTTAACATTACTGTCACGGTTTGATTTGCTACATTGAAGGATGTAGGTTTAATTGTTTCTAAAACGTCACCTGACTCAGATAAGTATTGAATCACAAGGTCATCCCAATTAGCCACAGGTTCGGTCACGGTAAAGGTTACTTCAATAGGTTCTTGGAACGTGATCGGACCGGAAAGATTCGTTAAATTGAAACGATAAACAGGACTTTTTGTCTGTAGTGAGAGATCATTCACTTGTTCCACACGAAGTGACACATCGCTGTCACTGACGAGATTTTCATATGGTATAAGCAGTGATAGATTTGGTTGTTGAATGAAGACAGGCCGGTCTAACGCTTGTGTCACGGATTCAGTAAAAGTAATAACTGGTTTTGATGAGTTAATTACAAAGTAATCATCGGTCTCAGTCATGTTTGATACGTCATCAATCGCTAACGTATCTTCAGGTGTATCTGTGTCTGATTCATCATTCGTGTCATCATCTTCATCTACCTCTGAATCATCATCTGTGACAGGGTCATCGCCTCCTTCTTCCTCATCTTCTATGTCAGAATCATCAGGTGTCTCGTTATTGTCTGGGTTTTCAGGTGTAGGATCACTCGGTAAATCACCTGTCCGGATTAGACTGAAATCATCTAACGTACCCCATGCCCCGCTGTTTGCGGTGATATGTGCGCCAATAATTAAAGTATCACCTGTTACTACAATATGTTCAATCGTCGTATATTGCCAGTTCGCCCAACCATTGACCGTTGTTTCTTGAACATATCTTGTATCTGATTCTGCAAACAACAGTAACGCCCCATCAGTATGGTCACCACCCTGGTTGTACATCGACAACTGATAGATTCCAGGTTCAAGTGAGTCAATCTCTTGGCTTAAAACAAAATCAATCGGTTCATCTGACCAGTAATGCGTATGGAATTGACCGGTATGTGAATCACCTTGGCCTTCTTTAATCGAGGCTTGATTTGTTACTTTGTTAAAGGTGAATTGCCAAGCGTCACTAACTTGTTCAAAGCTTGGGTCAACGACAAAGTTTTGGGCAAGAACTTTGATTGTTAGGGTGACATCATCACCTTTTTCAGTTGTACCTGTTGTTTTGTAAGTCCCAGGAGAAAGATTCGTATCAACAAGGGCATCAAATGTTGCGCCAACTTGTTCTTCAGAACCGTCACTATAACGATAAGTGACGTCTTCTGGATAGAGAATCGTTTCACCGACATGAACGGTTATCTCTGGTACGTCAATCGTTTCAAGAACGACCGGTGCAATGGTACCGGTTTTGACATAATTAAAAATATTAGCTGTTGGTAGTGGGTTCCCATCAAAATCAAACCATGCTTGGTTATCGATGGCACTACCCCCGTACCATACACCAGCATCTTCTGGGTCATATTCACTTGCATAACTAGAAGCCCAACCAGAGCCGTATGTTTCCCAAATGTCTTTATTTTGTTCGACATCTTCTTTAGGGCCAACAGGTAACCAGGCTGGTTCCCAGTAGAAGACACCTAAGCCGTGCTCACCGACATTGACAACGGCTTCAATCGCATCTCTTATCGCATTTGCTTGACCTTGAACCGTATACGGATAAGGTGGATTGTTTTCTGTTCCTTTAATCGTATTTTCATGGCCATCACCATCCTCTGGTGTATAGGCATAACTTGTTTCCACCATTAAGACGTCTTTGTCATATGTGTCAGCAACGTGTGACAAAGTATCAGTCAAGTTTTCAAGTGAGCCGTGCCAGAATGAATAATAACTTGAAGCGAAAATATCGTAATCAATATTCGCCTCGTCTAGTCGTTTGGCATAACCAGGATAAGTGCCTTTTTCAGGGTTAGTAAAGTGTAAGGCGATATCAATGGAAGGATCGACCGCTCTAACCGCTTGTGTACCGGCATCAAATAGCGCCAGCATATTCGTCCAACCGGATTCACCAGCCATACCATTATTCGTTTCATTTCCGACTTGTACCATACCGACATCGACCCCATGATCGATTAATGTCGTTAAAGTCGAGGTTGTAAAGTCATCAATCGCGACTTGTTTTTCTTCTAATGAAAAATCTGCCCAAGCTTTAGGTGCCATTTGTTTCGCGGGATCGGCCCAAAAGTCGGAGTAGTGGAAGTTGACAAGGACTTTCATGCCAGCTTCTGTCGCGCGTTTTCCAATGGTGAGGGCTTTATCCACATCATTATTCCCGCCGCCATAACCAAAACCTTCGGCGTTGTATGGGTCGTTCCAAATTTTTACGCGGACATAGTTCACGCCTTTGTCCTTAAGTGTAGTAAAAATATCTGTCTCGTCGCCTTGATCGTTATAAAACTTAACACCACTATTTTCTAAAGCAATAATAGAGCTGATATCGACACCATTAATGAAATCATCGGTTAGTCCATCAACCTTTTCAACATGGATATCAGCTTCTACCGGCGTTGTCGTATTGTCATCTTGACGCACCAATTCAACGTTATCAAGATAGCCCCATCCACCAGGTGGTACCTCAACGGTCAAAGTGATGGTCATCTCTTGGTCGTTTTCCAGTGAGAAGTTAAATTCAGACGTTTCCCAGTTTCCCCAACCGGTTGTCATAAAGACATCTGATTGTAATGCGTTTGCTTCAAGTCTCACGTGACCTGCCACAGACTCACTTCCCCCCATTGATTGTACAGAGAGGGTGTAGTTGCCAGCGGAAACATTCGCGATCGTCTGGGAAACCGTGATGGTTTCCGTGTTTGAATTTGTATCATCGTTAAAATAGTTTAAATGATAGCTCCCAGATTGTACGTCTTGGGTACTGTGGGTTAAGGTAGCTAAATCCCAATTGGATGAGTCTATGTCCCAGTCTTCAAAAGGATCTGTTTCAAACCCATTGTTGTTGAGTAAGTGTGTTGCTTGAGCTGATTCAATAGGGATGATCAGTTGAATCAGTAAGACAAAACTAATGAACAAAAGTAATTGACGGTATGTCTTCATTTATGCCACTCCTTCTAATGTAATGTAACTCTATTATAAAAGCGCTTACACGCCTTCGTATAGATAATATAGTTCTCAAAAATCTTCAGATTATTAAATCACAGTAGATAAACATTCATGTTGTTGAAATAGGGGGGGACTTATTCAATACAATATGTGTCATGATTCGTCGATGAAAGAGCGTGTTTTTCATCAAGTTCTGGTACAATGTTTCATAAAGTAAGCGTTTTATTGACACAAAGTTTTAGAGTGATAAGATGTGAATTAAAGGAGCGCTCCTCAATGGAAATTATTACGATTCGGTTGAAAACATACCGAGAAGAAGCAACAACAACAGAACAGGCCATTATTGACTTTGTACTTGCTCATCCGCAAGACGTTAGCCGTATGACAATTTATGCATTAAGTGAAGCGACGTTTACGTCGCCATCTTCCATTATCAGGTTATGTAAGCGATTAGGTTTTTCAGGATTTAAAGGATTTAGTAAGGCACTTTTATATGAATTAGCAGTAAGAGATAGTTATAAAGCAAAAGAAATCAGTGATGTTGAAAGAACCGATGCGCTTAGTGATGTGATTCATAAAGTGACGCATAAAAATATTCTTTCGTTGGAAGAAACTGGAGACTTACTTGATGAGTCGATCGTCGACCGTTGTCTTGATTTGATGATGAAAGCGGACCGACTTGTCTTATTTGGGATTGGGGCTTCGTTAATTGTCGCAAAAGATGCCCAGTTAAAATTCACTCGTATCAATAAAATGGCGTATGTGAATGAAGATTGGCATACACAACTGTTGATGGCCAAAAATATGAATCCACGTGATTTAGCTATTGTTATTTCTTATTCAGGTCAAACAGACGAGATGGTGACATGTTTGGATGAAGTGAAGAGAAATGGTGCGAGAGCCATTTCAATCACGAAATTTGGTCATTCCCCAATCGCTGACAAATCAGATTTACAACTTTATGTTGCAGCAAATGAATACAGTTTTAGAAGCGGGGCGATGTCGTCTCGGATTGCTCAACTCAATTTAGTCGATATTCTATACACGGCCTATGTCAACAAAGAGTATGAACAATCACTGGAAATATTAGAGAAAACACAAATTAGAAAGGGGACAAATGAGGATGGATTTAACCAAATTAACAACAGAGAAAAGAAATCCCCGTACGATGAAACTTGATGCGTTATCTTTCCGAGAGATTTTAACCATTATGAATGAAGAAGATCAGTTAGTACCTCAAGCCATTCAATCAGTGATTCCATTGATCGAACAAGGGATTAACATCATTGTCGAGCGATTTAACCGTGGAGGCCGTCTTATCTACATGGGGGCAGGTACAAGTGGACGCTTAGGCGTATTGGATGCGGCAGAATGCCCACCAACGTTTGGTACAGACCCAGGTATGGTCATCGGATTAATCGCTGGTGGAAAAGAAGCCTTTACAGAAGCGATTGAAGGGGCAGAAGATTCAGAGCAACTTGGTCAAGACGACTTGATTCAGTTGCAGCTTACTGAAAATGATGTGGTTGTTGGTCTAGCTGCAAGCGGACGCACGCCTTATGTGATTGGTGGGCTGCGTTACGCCAATGAAACGGGTGCCTATACGATGGCGATTAGTTGTAATAAAGGGAGCGCGATTGGAAAGGAAGCCAAGTTACCGATTGAAGCCGAGGCAGGACCAGAAGTACTCACAGGCTCGACCCGTCTTAAGGCAGGAACAACACAAAAACTTATCTTAAATATGTTGTCGACCGTATCCATGATTGGTATGGGAAAAGTGTATGAAAATTTAATGGTTGATGTGAAGCGGAGTAATGAAAAATTAGAACGCCGCGCATTAAACATTATTAAAGAAGCAACAGGGGTGAATGATGAGGTAGCTAAAACGGCATTAAAAGAAAGTCACGGACAAGTTAAAGTGGCGATTACAATGATTCTACTCAATGTTGATCAATCATCAGCTGTCAAAGCTTTATCAGAAGCAAACGGTCATATTAGACAAACGTTACCAAAAATAAAGGAGCGATAATAATGGCAACTAAAAATGAACAACTTATTGAAAAGATTGTAAATGCTGTTGGTGGAAAAGGTAATATCTCTTCTGCTACTAATTGTATGACGCGTTTACGTATGCGAATCCGCAATGATCAAGAGATTGATCATGAACAATTAAAAGATATTGACGGTGTATTAGGAGTAGTTAAAGCAGAAACCCTTCAAGTTGTTGTTGGTCCAGGAACGGCGAAAAAATTAGCGGATCTATTGATTAGTCAATATAACATACCGGCTGACCAATCAGCTGAAAATAACTGGGAAGAAAATAAACAAGCAGTGAAAAATAAACAAAAACAGTCGAAATTAAAAGGAGCACTTGAAACTATTGCCGGTATTTTTATTCCAATGATTCCAGCTATTATAGCGGCGGGGATTTTCCAAGGATTCAGTAGTTTACTCGGTACACTGATCTCAGAAGGAGCTATCGCTGGTCAGTTCTTTGAAGCTCTTCGTCTTATTTTCGCCTTAATCGGTACAAGTTTCTTAGGTTATTTCGCAATTTATACAGGTGTCAATGCAGCCAAACGATTTGGGGCTACTGAAGCTCTTGGTGGTATGGTTGGAGCCATGTCTATTGCTGGGCCTATCGTAGATTTATCGACATTATTTGGATTATATGATGCAGAACAGCCACTTAACTCTATTTTAACAACAGGTAAGGGAGGTATTATTGGCGTCATCTTTGGTGTCTACTTGTTAGCTGTTATCGAGCGAAATGTACGTAAGCGTGTTCCTGATGTTCTAGATTTAATTGTAACTCCTCTCGTAACACTTTTTACAACGGCATTGTTATTAATTTTTGTTGTTATGCCTGTGTCAGGTTTTGTATCGGATTGGTTAGTGGATGCACTCAGTCTCATTATCGGTTCTGAGAATGCTGTTGTGAGTGTGATTTCTGGGTATGTGTTAGCGGCTGTATTCTTACCGATGGTATTACTCGGTTTACACCACGGCTTAATTCCTATCTATGCGATTCAATTGGAAGCGCTTGGTGGTGTGTCGCTTTTCCCTGTATTAGCTATGGCCGGGGCTGGTCAAGTAGGTGCTGCGATTGCGATTTACTTGATTGCGAATAAAGTAGGGAACAAGCGGTTAAAACAAGTGATTACTGGTGCTTTACCAGCGGGTATTCTCGGCATTGGTGAACCACTGATTTACGGTGTCACACTTCCGTTAGGTAAACCTTTTATTACAGCTGGATTAGGTGCTGGATTTGGCGGGGCGTACGTGATGATGACAAATGTGATGGCTAACGCTTGGGGACCATCTGGTGTAGTGGCTATTCCTTTAATGCACCCAGATAAAATGATTCACTTTGCGATTGGTATTTTAATTTCTTACATTGCTGGATTCATTATTACTTATATGTTCATTAAACAAAAGGATATTCAAAATGCCTAAACGTTTAGGATTCTCCGTCTATGTTAGTCATTTTAATGAACAAAAATCATTTTTAGATACTATATCAGGTGAAGACGTTTTTGTCTTCACCTCTCTCCATATGAGTGAAGAAGTGTCAGCGACATATAAAAATGAGATTATGTCAATGTGTTCTTGGTTAAAATTAAGAGGATTTAAAGTGATCGGTGATGTTTCTCCGTCGTCTCTATCAACATTTAACGTTTCTTCACTTGAGGAATTACAAAAACTTTTACAGATTGATTACTTTAGGTTAGATGATGGCTTTAGCAAAGATGATGTTGCCACATTAACACTTGATTTTGTCTTTAATGCGTCTACGGAAATAGCGATAGCTAATCAGTTTAGCGAACCTATCCTTATGCATAATTTTTATCCGAGACCTGAAACGGGATTAGACCGCGAACAGTTTCAAGAAAAGAATAAAAAGCTAAAGAAGCAAGGAGCTAAATTGCTCGCCTTTATTCCAGGAGAATATAAGCGTGGCCCTCTTTATTTAGGTTTACCAACCTTAGAAGAACATCGTTTACTCCCAAGTTATATAAGTTACTTAGATCTCGTTAAGAAAGAGATGTTAGATTATGTATTTGTAGGAGATTTAAAACTTGATTGGAAACAGTATCAATTGATTCAAGCCTTTGAGAATACAGGTAAGATTGCTATTCCTGTTCACTTAGAGAATGAAGAACTGTATAATCAATCGTTTACTATTCGCACAGATTCTCCAAAACAGTTGTTGCGATTAAAGGAATCAAGACAATATGCAAAAGCAGGACCGACTATTGAACCAACAGAAGCTAAAGATAGATCGCGCGGAACAATTACAATGGATAATAAGCGGTACTTACGTTATTCTGGAGAAATTCAAATAACCAAAGCAGATTTTGAAAAAGATGATCGGGTGAATGTCGTTGGTCATATTGATGCGCCATATCTTCCGTTACTTGATATTATTGAAAATGGAGATATTATTACACTCATTCCAAGTGAAGATATAGGATAGAACAGTCATATAAAAACATCCTTCTAGATTTATAAATTAGAAGGATGTTTTTAATTAAATTCCATTAGGAGTGAGTCACATTAATAATGATACGTTTGTAGTTCTTGTTTAAAGGTTTGAGTTAATTGTTTAAACTGATCGAGTTCTTGTGAGAGTTTTTGAATCTCCATCGTATATGTTTGAACGCTCGCACTCGCTTCTTCGGTTGAGGCTGAGTTTTCCACCGCAATAGCGGCCAGTGATTCCATCGTTGTGAATAGTTGTTCGATGGCTTTTGTTTCTTGTTCTAACTGTGAGGTTGTGTCCATCATCTTTTCAGCAATGGTATCAATGGATTGATAAGAGTTTTCCGTTTCTGAGATTGCATCGCTCATCGTCTTTGTTTCAATTCCAATTGCTTGGAATTGATCAGTCAAATCGTTGACCATCACATCTAAGTCAGCTAAAAATGAGCCGAGGTTTGTTTGAATAGCTTCAGCAGCACCATTTGATTCCGTCGCTAATTTTCTGACTTCCTCCGCAACAACAGAGAACCCTTTTCCCATCTCACCAGCTCGGGCAGCTTCAATCGAAGCGTTTAAGGCAAGGAGATTCGTTTGTTCAGCGATTGACGTGACAACAGCGGTAATCTTCTCAATTTCTTTTCCTTTTTCTTTTAATGAAACACTTTCGTTTTTAACGCCTTCAAATACGCGTAAGGATTGGCCAAGTGCCTGTTTTGTTTGGTTAAGGTTAGAAAAGGCAGACTTGATTTTCTTCATTTGTTCAGTCAATAAATCACGGCTGTTTAATTCGGCAGCGGTAATATGTGTGATGGATGAAATATTACTCTCTAAGCGACTGACACCTTGTTCAGTTTCTTCTGCTTGTGTTGTACTTGTTGTTGCCAGTTCGTCAACAACTTGTCTAATATCGCTACTCGTTTCACTCATATTGTCTGAGATAGTGTTTAAGTCGAGACTAAAGTTCTCGAGTTCTTCTGTCATACTCATAAAGCTAATAAAATCTTCGCTTAAATTTAGTTTGTATTGGTTAATCGCTTCATGCAGTTGTTCGAGTTCATCTTGACCGCTTTTCATCGTTGTCGTCACGACAAAGGCTTTATTATTAAGATCTGTTAAGTTATCACGAACCGCTTTGATTGGTCGGATCGCTTGATTTATACCAATTAAACTAAACACTCCAAATCCGACAGGCAACAGATAAACGGAAAAATCGAACGTCTGTTGGAGAAAAGTTAACATAAACGCTCCAACCGTTAAGAAAAGGCTTACTTTAATATCAATTCTTTTAATAACGCCTAATGAAAGGAGTTGTGAGAAGCGATAAGTTTTTTTCTTTCTAATTTCATATGGAAAGGTAAGTTCTAGTACCATTTCACCTGGACGCCGTTCAGATTCTTTTACAGTCACGTCTTCGTTAAAGTGCGCTTGTGCACCAATCAGCAACCCGTGTAAATAATCGTACATATTACGTTTGGATCGATAGGTCAGTCTAGCTGTTTGCGGACCGATTACTTCTAAATCAAGGCCAGGTGGGTTAGAGCCCTTGATCCGTTTCCTTACTACTTGGTGGACATCATTCATTGAGCTAAGAAATTGAAATAAATTATCCTTTTTAAAGAATGAGCCAAACCCTTGATAGAAGGAAGTGATATTATCTTCACCAATTTTCAGCCAAAGATCCTCTGTCGATAGTTGTTGATCATGTGCGACACGGTCTATGAAGGTGAAAATTTTATCGTCTTCAATGTTGTCAATCGGGGAAATGGTTTTATTTGGATCAATACCTGAAGCTTCTAAGCGAGGGTGAATAAATTCTTTGGAATAGGCACGTGTTAACGTGTTAATCCATGTTTTTACGACTGTTCCTTTCATATTGTTCCTCTTTTCTGTTAAATACTAAAATAGTTAAGTCTATTCTATCAGAACTTTAGTAACATGTCGCATATTCTAAGTCGAAATACATGAAAAAATTACAAACAGTGTCGTGATTATAAGATAATCCCACTAATTAAACGAAAAAGGATATAAAATTCATCGTAAAATGTCATTATCATGTCATATGTCCTATCATAATGGGAAAGAAAAGAAAATTAACAAAAAACCGTCAACAAGCGTAAGGAAGGCTTGTTGACGGTTTTTCTTTTGTTATTAAGTTTCTTTTGTTTTAATGTGACCAGTTTCTGAAATGATTTGGCCCTCTCGTTGTAATTTTTGGATTTGTTTACGTCTGAGATCAGGGTCTTTAATAGAAATATGTCCGCCTTTTCCAACGACACGGTGCCAGGGGAGCGTCTCTTGTTGGCGTTTTATAATCCCGCTCACAGCACGGGCTGCGCGCGGCGTCCGGCGAGGACGGCCACATCCCCATAACTGATCCATTCCCCTGGTTTAGTATTCGACACGATGTTTATAACCGCTTGTTTAAAATCTGATGTCAAAAGATCACCACCTTACGTTCTAATTAAAATCACATGCCTCATCATGATCATTAATGAATCCCGTCGCTTGAAAAAAACTGTATAAAGTTGTTGGACCGACAAACTTAAAGCCATCCCGTTTCATCTGCTTGGCAATGTGCCGTGATATATCAAGGTCTAGACGCGGATCATTTAACTCAAAGTTCGGTAATTGTCTATTGATTAATACTAGTAAATAATCATAAAATGATTGATTTTTTTCTATTTGAACAACAACGGAAGCGTTCTGAATGACGGCTTCAAGCTTTTTCTTATGACGGATAATCGAAGCATCAGATAACCATTTTTCAATGTCGTTACTAGTAGCCATTGATAGTTTTTCTAAGTCATAATGAAAGAATACCTGTTTAAATGCCTCGCGTTTTTTCAAAACAGTTAAAAAAGATAGACCTGACTGCATCAATTCTAAAGTTAGTGATTCGAATAACAGATGTGTCGTTGTTTTATGCTTTCCCCACTCGTTATCGTGGTAGGTAATATAAAGCGGGTCATGGTTTACCCAGTGGCAACGCATAGGATCATCCTTTCTCATGAAAAACTATTTTAAACTACTCATGACACAGTAAGTTGTCACCTTATATTGCCCGGGAAATATCATAATTTGTCGGTTGTACTTAGGTTACTTCTTAAAGTATCTCATCCCTCTAAAAAAGCCCTACAACAATATGAGTGATATTTTGCAGGGCGTGTATAATTGATTTACTCTTCTGTTGTTACAGGCTTAGTTCCAATGTGAACAACTTCATCCTTGGGTTCTCTAGTGACTTCGCGCTTTATTTCTTCAGTTTTTATCAATGTGGTAACTTCGTAAGTCTCTTTATATGTGATGGTTAGAATACCATTTTCACCTTCAGTCACGAGTTTAATGACGCCTTCGTTAAGATCAGGGTTATTAATTTCAATCAATTTATGATAGATAATTTCAGTTTCTGTACGTGACTTCGTTGTGGTTTGAGGTTTCTCGTTCTTATCACTTGTTTCGTTCTTATCTGTTGAAGGTTTTTCATTTTCTGTTTTATTAGTATCAGCTGTTGAATCATCCTTGTTTGACGTCTCTTTATCAGATGTGCCAGAATAATTTGGTTTGTTAGTAGAACTTGTCGGTCGACTCGTTGTATTGTTATCTGGCGAAGATGAGTCATTTGTTTGCGTTGACTCATCTAAAGATGACACTTCATCTTCTTGTTCATCTGATAATTCACCTATATCTTCAGATAGGTAGTTCGGATTCACAAATCCAAAAACATCATCTGATTGAATCGAGACCCATTCAACGTCATCTTCACCATAATCAAATTGGTCAAAGGTTATGGTTGCCCCAACTAATACGTTGTCACCCATAAATAATGTTTTCACAATATCAAAGTCCGTGCTTGGTCCAGTACGTAAATTTAGTGAGGTGGCGTTAATGTACATTTCTTTTGTCGTCGTGAAAAGTTGCGCTGCTGCGGCATCATCCAACGGGAAGGAGAGTGGTTCTGTACTTGATTCTTGGTCTTCTATGGTTAGCGAGTCTGTTGGTTGATTTGGCACGAATACTTCTTTATGAGGTGCATCTTGTGACTCATAAAAACCAAAGGTTTGTTGCTGATTAACGATAATTAAAATAGCTAATATTACAATAGAAAGAATGCTGATTCCCCAAACAAATATTGATTGTCTTTTCATTTTTTTCTCCTTTGAATCGTTCCTATTCATTGTTAGTACTTAATGATTAGTCGTTATAGTTTTTTTACGAATAATAACCGGTCGCGAGTAGGGATACCATGTTCCGATAGTGGCGTAGGATAATGAGTGAAAAATCTGGTTCTATGTCTACTAATCTAAAGCCTAGCTTTTGATAAAAGGCAATATTGTCGATGCTTGAGTTAGCTGTACCAACGATCATTTCACGATAACCTTTTTGTTTGTAAAAATCGGTGGCTTGTTGAATGACGCTTTTACCGTATCCCTGATTTCTAATGGTCGATTTAATCGCTATGTTTTTTAATTCAACCGTGCGGGGCTTTGGAAAGGTAAAAAGACTAACGCCGATGATGCGTTGTTCGCGCTTAATTAAAAACAAATCCCCGTTGTTTAAATATTCTCTTACGAGTGCTTCATTTGGGTCTGCTTCAAGTAATAGGGGGAGATGTGGCTCCCGTAGATCTGTTGGGACCGCAATAATTGAAATAGAACTCATAAATCAACCTCCTAGACATTCTGATTAATTAAAGTGTATCATGTTTTCACTTTAGTTAGTAAAAAAATCCGAGAATTTATGAAAAATATGACTATTTTTAATGGATTAACATAATTTTCGTCCTGTCTATGAATGACTAGAGCTATCTTACGACTGCGCTTATAGATGGTTGATGGTCATAACTAAAAAACAAGAGCCCATTCGAGGCCCTTGTTACATTTATCTTAGACTATTCGTTTAATTTTTTGACATACTCTTTTAGCCGGTCATTAAAAGCGATCACGATGTTTTTTGGGAGATCTTCTTGTTGTTTTTTTTTGTTGTTCATCTTGCTGCAACAGTTTGATTGCTTTTTTTGTTTCTTCATTAATCTTATTATTTAATTCAGCGATTTCGCTCGCATAATCATCGTCGGTCGTGTCTTTAATAAACGTCCCATAAAGGTCGATGAGCTCATCACCTTCCCGCGTTGGAAAATGCTCATGAGGCAACGTGCTATCGAAGATCGCCAAGTCAAGTTCGCGAATAATGACCATGTCTAAGCTATCAGGATCAAACCCGCAGTGGTATACTTCGGTTTGATAGCCCTCACTTCGTGCGGCTTGGGCTACTTTTTTCAACGCCGTTGACTTTCCGGTACCTGCGCGCCCCTTAATAAAATAACGTCTAGATACATTCTCAGTTAACTTAGGAATGAAATCAATCGTACCATAAGCTGTGGTGGAGCCTAAGAAACGGTGGAAGGTGATTGGTTGACCGCTTTTTTCTAGATCAGTGCGAGGGGGAATATGTTCAGCAATAAAAGTTGTGACGAATTGATTAAGTAAGTTAAAATCAGTCGCTTGCTGATAAATGGCTTCTAAATCATCATGTAAAACGAGCCCTGATTGTAAAGCTTGATAGTAAGATGCTCTAATGTTTTCGTTAATAACTCTTACCGGAGTTACACATGCGCATCGTTTCGTCCGGTTAATAATGGCCACTTTTAACCGAGGGTTGAGCGGGTCGAGTAAGCACTCAATAGTATCAGGTATTGATGACTCTTTTTCCCACGCATGTAAAATCTCATCTAACATTCGACTTGCTTCATAACGTGTCGGTTCATTGATTTCAACAATTTTATCAATGCCCTGTAGTTGACTTGATAAAAAATCGCGTCTTCCTTTTGCTGTTTCAGCCGCATGAAAATAAATTAATGATGACAAATTAACGCCTCCTCTTTAAAATAAAACGATTGAACATGTCTAGTCTATGCAAGAAAAGGGTAAATGTTGAATAAGACAATTCATCTAGACCTAAGGATGAACAGAAAGAAGGAGGCGGGGTGAATGGTCAAACGATTAGCTATACTTAATATGATGAGTGTCGTTTTACTACAAATGATTTTCTTCATCTATCATGATCAAACAACGGTGAGACAATTTATCGGTACGTTTCTACCGCTCATTCTCTCACTCCTAGTGATTGTACAGATCATTCGATTAGTCAAAACGAAACATATCGATGATGGACCGTTTTGGCTGGCATTATTCATCGCTATGTTATTTTATGTTGGTTCTTATCTCGTGTGGGCTTTCGACTTTATTCAAGGACAATTAGTTATCTCGACGCCATTATCATTTAGCCTGTGGATCATGATTTACCCCTTTATGTTTTACGCTATCATTTATAAAATCATTCAATTACGCAATAAAGAACATGTGTATCAATATCTCTTTCACATTATTACGTTCGTTGTCATTGTTTTTGCGATTGTGTTTCATTATGTATTTGAACCATTTGTTGTCGTAGGTGATATGACACTTGTTCGCTTTTTAGTGTTAATCCTAGAGCCGTTGCTTAGTGTGTTGTTAATGATTGCGGCAGTGGTCTTGTACTTTTTAACGATTGAATCAGAAGAGCGGCGTATTCATCTGTTTTTCGTTTCAGGTTTTTTAACACAGGCACTCGCTGAAATATTTTATGTCTTTCAAATGGTTGAACAGAGCTATGTCGTCGGACAGTTTACTGACGTACTATGGGTGTTTGCTTTATTAAATTTTTTAGCGGGGACGTATTTATCACGTCAACGTCCAGCTGAGGTCAGTTGGCGTCTGCTTAGGCTCGTCGATCATAAAGATAGCATATTGCCGTATATTTGGATTATTGGCTTCACTGTCTTTGTACGTTTGGTCGTTTCACCTATGCTGAATGCTCTCTCAATTGCCGTTGTTATCTTAATGTTAGTCTTAATTGTTTATCAGCTACTCGTCGTTCGACGGAATACAGAATTATTAAATTCTTATGAAAAGATTATGTATTTAACACCCTTAACGGGGCTTAGAAATAGAACAAGTTTAATGTATGATTTACCGCATATATTACATCGCGTGAAACGACTCCGTCAAACACTCGCGCTTGTTGTGATTAATCTTGATCGGTTCAAAAATATTAATGATGCATTAGGACGTGAGTACGGGGATGTGTTAATAAAGGAAGTCGCAAATCGATTGGCATTGACTATTGATCGACATACTGTGCTCTATCATCTTGGCGCGGATGAGTTTGTCTTACTTATTTACAATAAACAAAAATCACACCTCGTCGCCTTAATAGAACAATTATTAAAAACGATCTCTGAACCTGTTGACTATCATAATAAGCAGATGAACGTCACCGCAAGTATCGGAGTAAGCTTTGCGCCAACAGATGCGACGAAGGCTGAATCACTGTTTCAAATGGCTGAACAAGCGATGCACCAGGCGAAATCGTATGGAAAAAATCAATATTTCTTCTTCGATCGCAGCTTAAAACAACAACTTGATCGGCGGTTACTAATTGAGAATGAGTTAAAATTTGCGGCGAATCGCGGCGAAATTAGTGTGTATTATCAACCAAAATATATGTTGAATCCAGAAGAGCTGGTTGGCTTTGAAGCGTTGTTTCGTTGGCATCATGAAACGCTTGGGTTTATTTCACCAGCTGAAGCTATCCCTATTGCCGAAGAGACTGGACACATTAATTTAATCGGATACTATATATTGGATGAAGTGATGAGACAAGTTGCTCATTGGCAACACGTGTACGATTTTTACGAGATTGTCTCTGTGAATGTATCGGCAGTACAATTAAGACAAATGGACTTCTATCCGCAAGTGAAATACTTATTAGAAAAACATGGACTGAAGGGTAAATATATTGAACTTGAGCTAACGGAATCAGTGATGATGGAATTAACCGATGTGTTGCCGAAGTTAGAACAACTTAAGTCATTAGGGTTAAGGATGTCTCTTGATGACTTCGGGACAGGTTATTCTTCTCTATTTATTTTAAAAGAACTGCCGATTGATACGATAAAAATTGATCAATCATTTGTGCGTACAATCGATGATACGCGCAGCGCAAATATTGTCAAAACCATTCTCGATATTGGGTCAAACCTAGGACTTCAAGTCATCGCAGAAGGTATTGAAGACACCGGTTGTTTAACAACGCTCACTGAGCTCGGCTGTCTATTTGGTCAAGGGTATTATTTCGCTCGACCGATGCCAATAGAAGAAATTGATCATTATATAAAAAAATATTATATCAAGACATAAGCCTATGAAGGGGGAATTGTTGTGGAATTACAAATGATTGAAATCTATGTCCCCAATAACGATGTAGAAACATTTAAAGAAAAAGCAGAAGCATTTAAAGTGATCAATGTCTGGCGAACGCGGACAAACGATCAAATTAGTTTATTTAAAGTGCTCGTGGAAAAGCAATACACCGAAGACATTTTAGACTTTCTTGAAACCGAGCATGAATTCTCTGAAGAACTTCATGCCTTTTTATATGATATTTCAACGTATTTACCGCGGGTTGACGACGAAGAAGAAGAAGAGACAAAGATAGCGTCCGGAGAAGAAGAGGAAGAAGATGACAGTGTTGAGATTACCCGGGCCAGTCGTCATGAATTATACAATGTAGTAGAATCGGCCAGTCACTTTAGTGTGAATTATCGCTGGATGCTTGTGTTATCGAGTCTTGTCGCAGCCGCTGGACTGATTAATGATAGCGCCGCTGTGGTGATTGGAGCGATGGTGATTGCGCCTTTAATCGGACCGTTTACCGCCCTTAGTTTTGCGGCTTTGCTTGGTGACTTAAAGTTAATGCACCGGTCGTTGTTAACATCGACACTCGGTATTATCATTCCACTCGTGATTGCGATTGGGTTTGGTCTTATTTTTGATGTGCCTTTATCAAGTACGGAATTTATTTCACGAACAGAAGTCAGTATTATGGATATCATTATCGCACTTGCCGCGGGTGCTGCCGGGGCTTTATCGTTTGTTAAGCGCGTCTCAGAAGCACTTGTAGGGGTCATGGTATCTGTTGCCTTACTCCCGCCAACCGTTGTCCTCGGGATGACGATTGGGGCCGGTGAGTGGGGAATGGTCATTACGCCGTTATTACTTGTCCTTGTCAATATTCATGCGATTATACTTTCTGCTATTTTAGTTTTCTGGTTGACCGGTATTAAACCGATTAACTGGAAAGAAGTCCAAGTGGCGAGTGTATCAAGAGTAGCCGCTCTTATTTTTGTATCCATCGTTATTGTCATCTTGGCGGTAGTTATTTTCTTCGTATCACAAAACGTTTAAAGCATGAAAAACATATCGCAAATTTGTGAAACCTCTGATACACTAGTCCTATCGACATAAAGGGGAGTCGCAAGATGAATCATATCAATAAAAAAATGAAGCGGGCGTTTAGTTTTTTTGCTGAGCACGTTGAATATATGTGGCACTTATTTTTAAAAACGAACGATGCTTTAATCATTACCGATGAGGATGAAGTCATCGTTATGGTCAATCCATCTTATGAACTGATGACGGGTTATACTTTCGAAGAAGCGTTAGGCAGACGACCTAATATCTTAAAGTCGCACTTGACCCCGAGAAAAACGTATCAACAAATGAAAGCAGCCTTAAAAGAGAAAGGCTCTTGGACAGGTGAATTGATTAATAGTAAAAAAGACGGCACTATTTTTCACGCCGAACAAACCATTACGAAAATCACTCACGAACAGGAAACTTACTTCATTGGGATTATGCGTGATGTGACAGATAAAGTGGAACGACAAAAAGAAATCCATCAGTTAGCGTATTACGACCAGCTGACCGGACTACCGAACCATTTATATGCGAAAGACATGATTGAAAGTCAGTTAGCGGTGAATGATTTACCGTATGCGTTTATGCTGTTTAATATTGACCGGTTTAAATACAT
This sequence comes from Halolactibacillus sp. JCM 19043, assembly GCF_001310395.1. Classification (NCBI taxonomy): domain Bacteria; kingdom Bacillati; phylum Bacillota; class Bacilli; order Caryophanales; family Bacillaceae; genus Halolactibacillus; species Halolactibacillus sp. JCM 19043. The sequence continues at coordinate 2,309 of NZ_BAXD01000026.1, read as the reverse complement.
TAATGATGGCTATGGGCATGATGCAGGTGACCGGATTATTTTAGAAATGGCGAACCGGTTGTCTGATCTATTTAACGATCAAGGATTGGTTGGACGCTTTAGTGGTGATACTTTTATTGTCTTTATTCAGAAAGATATGGATGAAGCACAGTTAATGAATGAACTGCAACACCAACTGCTCAAAATGAGACACCATCCGTTTGAGATTGAGAATGATGCGCTTTATTTAACGTTAAGTGGCGGGGTGCGTTTTTCAACAGAAACAACCATTTCCGTTGAACAGTTGATTAAACATGCCGAACAAGCGATGTATCAAGCCAAACAAGAAGGACGCAATACCATTAGACTGTTTAAGCAATCGAATTCAAGTGAGTTACTGACACGTCTAGGTTTAGTACATGAACTCAATCAAGCGCTCGAGCAACAGGCATTTATCGTCTACTATCAGCCGCAGTATAGTTTTAAACAACAAAAGGTGACCGGTGTTGAAGCTCTTGTACGCTGGTGTCATCAAGAGAGAGGGGTGTTAACACCCTTTCACTTCTTAAATGAAGCAGAGGAGTTTGGCTTACTTAGTCAAATTGATCAGCTCGTCATGAAACAAGCCTTTAGTCAGACGAAAACTTGGCAAGATGAGGGGTACACGGAGCTTGAGGTATCCGTAAACATGTCGTATCATTTATTCAATCAAGTCAATGTTGTGGAAGTGATGAAGCAATTGATACGTGAATCAGGCCTCATGCCAGAATCTATTTGTATTGAAATCACAGAATCAATCGCATTAAATCAAGTGACGCATGCGTTTGACACGATTAAAGCTTTTCAAGCTCTTGGGGTGAAAGTGGCGCTTGATGATTTTGGTACAGGCTATTCTAGTCTCAGTCAACTCAGAAACTTTACCTTTGACAGAGTCAAAGTCGACCAAGCTTTTATACGTGAGTCAACCGGTGAGGATATGGATGCGAAATTTGTGGAAGCGATTATTCATATGGCGAAATTATTCGGTTTTGATGTCGTCATTGAAGGAATCGAAACATTTAATCAGTTAGTCTTTGTAAGGAATAACTATGCGGATAAAGCTCAAGGTTATTTAATTCAAAAACCAGTGTCAAAAGAACAAGTTCAACTTGATTTAAAGTTCGATGACAGAACCTATCCTCAGTCGTAATAAGTAAAACGCATCTTGTGAGTGGGATGTTTTTTTCTTTTATATTTCGGTGTGAACGTGATTAATGAGGCATCGGAAAGGGAAAAGTAACAAAGGAAAGGGTGTGGATAAGATGAAAAAAATCGCAATATTAACCTCAGGTGGCGACTCGCAAGGGATGAACAGTGCGATTCGTGCGGTAGTGAGAACAGGTTTACATCATGGGCATGAGATGTATGGTGTGAGACGAGGGTTTAAAGGTTTAATGAACGATGACTTTTTTCAAAATGGCCTCACGAGATGTCAGTGATATCTTATATCGAGGGGGGACGTTTTTACAATCGGCACGATCGGAGACATTTAAAACGCCAGAAGGACAACAGGTAGCGGTTGACAACTTAAAAAAACGTGGCATCGATTATGTTGTAGTGATCGGTGGTGATGGGAGTTATCGCGGGGCACAGGCGTTAATCAAACACGGCATTAAAACGTTTGGCCTACCAGGGACGATTGATAATGATATTCCACTCACTGATTATACCATTGGTTTTGATACTACGCTGAATGTTGTTACAGATGCGATTGGTAACTTGCGTGATACGATGAGTTCTCATGAACGTGTGAGCGTGATTGAAGCAATGGGACGTCATTGTGGTGATATTGCCTTACAAGCCGGGATTAGTAGCGGTGTTGATGCGATCTTAATACCGGAAGTGCCATACAATTTAAATGATATTGCAGCAGAACTAAAAGCTGGCTTTGACCGAGGCAAATCTCACAGCATTGTTGTCGTCGCAGAAGGGGCTGGGAATGCTGAAGAAGTCGCAAAAGAACTTAAAGCGTTATCCGGTCTTGATACGCGGGCAACGATCTTAGGGCACATTCAGCGCGGTGGCACCCCGAGTGCGTTTGATCGTGTCTTTACGAGTCGGATGGGCCACCGGGTGATTGAACTGATTGATGAAGGCATTGATGGTGTCGCGTTAGGTATGGAGAAAAATGAGATTACTTATCATACGTTTGATGAGATTTTTGCGGGTGAAAATACAATCAATAAAAAAATGTATCAAGTGTTTATGGATCTTGTTTAACATCTTAGTATCAACGTTATGAATATATCTCAGGGGATATACGAAAAAGCACCTGCCAGTGGCGAGGCCAC
>NZ_BAXD01000025.1:0-48571 GCF_001310395.1 Halolactibacillus sp. JCM 19043 | reverse complement strand
AGCATCGAGCTTTGCGCTTGTGTTGTAATGATTACTGTTAGAATATTAATATTCATGATGTTTGGGTTAGGCTTTGTTGTAGAGTAAGTAAAGCGCTTGTGTGCCTAAGTCCTCGAGTCCTTCATCCGCTAATTGTTGATACATCGATAAGGCAAGACTCAAACCAGGTGCATGAAGCCCCATCTCGTCGGCTGCGTTCTTTGCGATGGTCATGTCTTTAATAAAATGTTTAATATAAAAACCAGGGGCGGTATCTTGTTTAATCATTCTAGGCGCAAGGTTATCAAGTGACCAGCTGCCAGCGGCCCCTTGTGAGATGCTGTCTAATACACGGTAGGGTCGAGTCCTGCCTTTTTAGCGTAAAGCATCGCTTCTGTTACCCCAATCATATTTGATGCGATCGTGATTTGGTTACACATTTTTGTATGTTGACCGGCCCCACTTGGTCCTTGTAGGATAATGTTTTTACCGAGCAGTTCAAGAAGTGGCTTGGCACGAGTAAAGGCCGTTTCTTCGCCGCCGACCATAATTGTTAGAGCTTTGTTTTTAGCGCCAACATCACCACCCGATACAGGGGCATCAAGTGATTGCAACCCATGCTTATGAGCAGCTTGTTCAATTTTTTTACTCAAGGCTGGCTTTGATGTTGTAAAGTCAATCAGGAGACTGCCTTTTTTCGCATGTTCAATAATACCATCTACACCGAAATATATTGCTTCAACGTCTGATGGATAACCGACCATTGTCATTACGCAGTCACTCACGGCACTCACAGATTTGACATCGTCATGCCAATGCGCCCCTCGCTCGATCAAATCAATTGCTTTACTTTTCGTGCGATTATAAATATGTACCTCATAGCCTGCCTCAATTAAATGATCAGCCATACTTTTTCCCATCACACCGGTACCGATAAATCCGATTGTTTTCATGACTACCCCTCCAATAAAAGTTTTGTTATGATTATTCTAGCTGAAAAGAAAGAAAAATGCGATAAATGAGAATTTTAGGGGGGGTTTTTGGTGAGTTGGCACGTGAAAACATTTCAAGACCTATCACCACATAAGTGGTACGAGATTGCTAAGCTACGTTCTGATGTCTTTATTGTGGAACAAACGAGTGCGTATCATGAATTTGATGATTTAGATCAACAGAGTCTGCATCTCTATTATGAAGATGAAGGAAAAGTCGTGAGCTACTGTCGCATCATCCCAGAAGGGTATGTCTATAGTGAGGCGACCATTAGTCGCGTCATTGTAAAGAAGAGTCATCGCAAAACAGGCTTAGGTAAACAGCTGCTTAAGCGAGCGGTTGAGGTCGCTTCGGAGGCTGATACAAAATCAATCCAAATTCAGGCTGAACAATATTTAACCGAATTTTATCAGGGTTTTGGTTTTGAGGTTATATCAGAACCTTATTTGGATTGCGATATTTACCATGTTGATATGATCAGGAGGAGAAAAGATGTTTCAAGTCAAACAATTTGATGACTTAACGACTGATACACTGTATCAATTATTAAAACTAAGAGTCGACGTTTTTGTCGTCGAACAAAATTGTCCTTATCCAGAAGTAGACGGTATCGATCAAGATTGTCTGCATCTCTTCACTGAAGAAGAAGGGGTGATCACGAGCTATTGTCGGCTTATTCCACCCGGTGTGATGTATCATGAACCGTCGATTGGTCGGATATTAGTCCATCCAGACTATCGTAAGAAAGTGTTAGGACGACAGCTTGTCAGTGAAGCGATCAGAGTGATAAAAGATGAATTTAACCCGAGCGATATAAAGATTCATGCGCAAGTGTATTTATATGATTTTTATTCCTCTTTTGGATTCGAACCTGTGAGTGAAGATATTTAGAAGACGGGATTTTACATGTGGATATGATATTATCAAATCGAGATAGTAAGAGATAAGAAAAAGTGTAAGATAGATAAAGAAAAGAGCCGCGCCCATTGGGCGTGGCTCTTCTAGTAGATTGACACATAAGGGTTGAGTTTCACGTTAAAGATAAGGGAGAGTGCCAACCTATTTATATATATGAAACAAGTGAAAATCACTTGTCAATTTGACTTACTCACCTTGTAAAGTAATATCAATGGTTGACTGAGTCCCATCACGGTAGAATGTGACAGTAATGGTGTCACCGATATTTGTCTCTTGATAGAGGTATTGACGTAAATCCATCATATTTGTGATCGCTGTACCATCAATATCAGTAATCACATCATATGTTTCAAGTCCAGCTTCTGCGGCTGATGAATTTGGATGAACTTCGGCAATCACAATACCACTTGTCACTTCATTCGGATCAAGATTTAATGTGCGTGTCACGTGCTCTGTTGGTACAGTTGAGAAGTCTACTGCACTGATACCGATAAAGGGACGGTTCACTTCCCCTTCGGTTTCAAGTTGTTCAATGATGGGTTGAGCTTCATCAATCGGAATCGCAAAGCCAATCCCTTCGACAGATTCTAAAGCAATTTTCATCGAATTAATTCCAATGACTTCTCCTTGACTATTGATTAAAGCTCCACCACTGTTACCAGGGTTAATGGCGGCATCTGTTTGTAAAACATCCACAGTCCAATCAGCTTGACCATCTTGGTTACTATCGACGGTAAGCGAACGATTGACCCCGCTAATAATGCCTTTAGTAACAGTGCCGGCAAATTCCTCTCCGAGAGGATTACCAATCGCAATCGCAGTTTCACCCACAACTAAATCTTCAGATGAACCGAACGTGGCGACCGTTGACACGTGCGCTTTATCAATGGAAAGAACGGCTAAATCCGTTAACTCGTCAGATCCGTGTAACTGCGCTTCTACACGTTCGCCATCAGCTAAAATAACTTCAATACTGTTGGCGCCATCAATCACATGGTGATTCGTTACGATAAAAGCTCGCTCATCTTCAATTTTATAGACAACCCCTGAACCAGAACCAGCATCACTTGATTCTGACCACAAACTTTGATCTTGGATATTGGCAACGCCGACAACAGCTTCGCCGACATTGGATAACATGTCAGTTGAAACGTCATCTTCTGATGTACCTGTTTGAATCAGTGATGACGTTGGTTCTGATGTGTCATTATTTGATATGGCTTCGTTTTGAAATGGAATGACCCCATTAAATAGTAATAAAAAACCAATCACTGCGACAGTCAAACCACCAACAAGACCACTGAGCCAAAGACTGAGGACACTCTGTTTTTTAACTATAGTCTTTTCTGGTTTTTCTTTTTCGACAAACGGTACGGGTTCATCCGTAATTGATGCTTCCGTATAACCTTGATTAACCTCGTTCATTTTCTCTTCGTTTGTTTCTTTTTCTTTACTCGCGTTGTTTATATTGTTGAATTCATCCATTCGGAAGACTCCTTTCATAATGTAAAAGTGAATAATGACTTGATACTTATTAGTATAGGTTAGAGTTTAGGCATGAATACGGTAAAGTTATGAAAAAAGTATGGAAAGACACATCGGTTAAAATATGAGAAAATATAAAAGGACGTCTATTTATATGCGGGGTAAAAAGGGAAAAGAATGATTATTGAAGCATGTTATAATAAGAACGATAGCTATAAACATTGAACGACTTATGAATGAGAACGAAGATAGATAAAAGGAGGAAGCACGATGCATGAACATGTGTTTATCGTTGAAGACGATCCTAATATTAGAGATATTGTGAAAGCCTATTTAGTGAAAGAAGGGTATGAGGTGTCTGTTGTTGGTGATGCTGAAAGTGCTTGGAGCTACGCTTTGAACCAACAACCGGATATGTGGATATTAGATATTATGTTGCCAGGTATGGATGGCTATGAATTATGTAAGCGAATCAGACAAATAAGTGAGGTGCCGATTATTATTATTTCGGCAAAAGATGAAGAAGTCGATAAGATTCTTGGTCTAGAACTTGGTAGTGATGACTATTTAACGAAGCCTTTTAGTCCAAGAGAGTTGGTCGCCAGAGTCAAGCGTTTATTTAAACGAACGCAGCCGAAAGAAATCGTGACGTTAACAAGTGAGACGTTAGCAGTTGGTGACTTGTCAATCAACCATAATGAACGCCGGGTGTTTTGGCATGATGAAGAGGTTGACGTCACCTCAAAGGAATATGATTTACTTTACCATCTTGTGAAAAATCAAAACCGTGCCTTTTCCCGAGAAGAGTTGCTTACCTTGTGTGGGGGATGATTATTTCGGGAGTGACCGTGCGGTCGATGATTTAGTGAAACGGTTAAGAAAAAAGATGGACGGTGTCCCACTTGAAACGGTCTGGGGTTATGGTTATCGTCTTCGCCAGGATGAAGCCGAATGAAACTTCAAACACAACTGACCGTTGCCTTTACAACGTTACTCGTTGTAACGATGTTATTTGTCACGATTGCGATTCATTCCTTGTTGCTCGATGTATTAATTCAAAATGAAAAAGATCAACTGGCAGAAAAAGGGGAACTATTGGCGCAGTTTTTATACAGTGAGGTAGCGCCAAGAAACTTTTCTGATTGGCTAAATGATGAAGAAGTCTATTTGTTTATATATAACCGGGCCAATGAACAAGTGATGCTATACTCTTCTTCGCTGGAAGTATCGACGATTGAAACGTGGGTGAATCGTTATGACTTAACGAACAATAATCAACCGCTTTGGAGTGATGGTGAGACCGAGTATGTCGTCTCAATCTTACCGATTTATCCAGAGTTACTCAATCAAGAGCTCGTCCTTATTACACCACTGGGAGACTTACAAGCCGTCCAAAGTGTATTTTTTAACCGGCTCGTGATTGTGTTTATGTTTGGCGTTATTGTCATTGCTATTCTGTCGCATTATTTAACGATGCGTTTAGTCACACCACTCACACAGTTAAAGCATCAATTAAAGAAAGTAGAAAAACGCCAATTCGATGCATTAGAAAGAATCAAAGCGACCGGTGAAATCAAGGAAGTAGAAGAAAGTATGGTCGATATGGCGAGGGCACTGGAACGCTATATGAAGTCCCAGCAACAATTTTTCCAAAATGCGAGTCATGAGTTAAAAACACCTCTCATGACGATTCAAGGCTATGCCGAAGGAATCAAAGACGGTGTATTTACTGGTGAGGAAGAGGCCCGTGGTCTAGAAGTCATGACACAAGAAATTGGTCGTTTGAAAAAGATTATTAATGAAATGATTCTTCTCGCTAAGTTAGATAGTGATGAAACAATCTATCATGATGAAACTATCTACATTTCACATCTGATTCAACAAGCCATTGACCGAGCGATTCCACTTGCCACTGATCAACAAATTGCGTTAAATCACAAGGTCATTGATGATTTAACCGTCGTCGTTGATGAAGAGAAGGTGTTGCGCGCCTTAATGAATGTGATGACGAATGCCATTCGCCATGCGAAAACGCAGGTGTTAGTGGAAGCCCGTCACGAACAAGGACGGCTCTATATCACTGTAGATGATGACGGTGACGGCATTGATGAAGCGCTGATGCCACAATTATTTGACCGGTTTATTAAAGGCAAAGGTGGCGAGACAGGACTTGGTTTGGCTATTTCTCGGGCGATCATTGAACGTTCTAATGGCACAATCGAAGTAGCTCATTCACCATCAGGTGGTGCCAGGTTCACCATCATTTTATAAGAAAGAAATATCTATCTTAGTTGGAAAAAACAATGTGAAAAACCGCGAAATAGTTGAAAGATCAGCGATTTTTTTCATTTTTTTGGCGAAAAGGCTGTACGATAAGGTTTCTTTTATGCTATACTTACTCAGTTAAACTGTCAGTCGAGGTTTTTTTACACAAAGAGGAGATGTTTAGGGATGCAATTAAGAGAAGATATTCGTAACATAGCAATTATTGCCCACGTTGACCACGGAAAAACAACGTTAGTCGATCAATTGTTGCGTTATTCAGGCACGTTTCGCGAGAATGAACAAACCGATGATCGGATGATGGATTCAAACGATATCGAACGTGAACGTGGCATTACCATTTTAGCGAAAAATACCGCGATCAATTACAATGATACGCGTATTAATATTTTAGATACACCTGGTCACGCCGACTTTGGTGGTGAAGTAGAACGGATTTTACGTATGGTTGACGGCGTTTTACTTGTCGTTGATGCTTATGAAGCTGTATGCCACAAACACGTTTCGTGTTGAAAAAGGCATTGGAACAAAAACTTAGACCGGTTGTCGTATTAAATAAAATTGACCGTCCGAACGCACGTCCAGAGCACGTCGTTGATGAGGTGTTGGATCTCTTTATCGAACTAGGTGCAGATGATGAGCAGTTAGAATTCCCTGTTGTTTACGCATCAGCCTTAAACGGTACATCAGGTGAAGAACCTGAAGCTCAAGAGGAATCAATGGAAGCGGTCTTTAAGACGATTATGACAAATATCCCAGCGCCAATCGATAATTCAAGTGACCCACTTCAATTCCAAGTAACCTTACTTGATTACAATGACTATTTAGGTCGTATTGGTATTGGTCGTGTTGTGCGTGGATCGCTTAAAGTTGGCGAGCAAGTGACGTTAATCAAAAAAGACGGTTCAACGAAAAGCTTCCGTGTCTCTAAAATCTTCGGCTTCTTAGGACTGAAACGGATTGAAATTAATGAAGCACGTAGTGGTGACATTATTGCCTTAGCTGGTCTGGAAGATATTAACGTAGGTGAGACAGTTTGTCCGAGTAATCACTTAGACGCCTACCAATCTTACACATTGATGAACCAACGCTACAAATGACCTTTGTGACGAACAATAGTCCATTTGCGGGTCGTGAAGGGAAATATATTACCTCACGTAAAATTGAAGAACGTTTGATGCTTCAATTAGAAACAGATGTAAGTTTACGTGTCGATCCAACTGATTCACCAGATGCATGGATTGTGTCGGGTCGTGGGGAATTACACTTATCGATTCTTGTTGAAAACATGCGTCGTGAAGGTTTTGAGATACAGCTATCAAAGCCACAGGTTATCATTAAAGACGTTGACGGTGTGAAATGTGAGCCAGTTGAACACGTTCAAGTTGATGTGCCAGAAGAACATACGGGAGCTGTCATGGAATCACTCGGTTCACGTAAAGGTGAAATGGTTGATATGGTTAACCAAGGAAATGGTCAAGTAAGACTTGAATTTAAGATACCTTCACGTGGTCTCATCGGATATTCTACTGAATTCTTAACTCAAACACGTGGTTACGGTATTATCAATCATACGTTTGATAGCTACCAGCCGGTTGTTAAAGGTAAAGTCGGAGGACGTCGTCAAGGTGTGCTTGTGGCTTTAGAAAATGGTAAAGCATCGACTTATGGTATCATGAACTTAGAAGACCGTGGGATTATCTTCGTTGAACCTGGTACAGAAGTGTATGCAGGAATGATTGTTGGTGAACATAACCGTGATAATGATTTAACCGTTAATATCACGAAAGAGAAACACTTAACTAACGTGCGTTCAGCAAATAAAGATCAAACCTCAACCATTCGAAAAACGCGTCAGTTAAGCTTAGAAGAAGCAATTGAATATTTAGATGATGATGAGTATTGTGAAGTTACTCCAGAATCGATTCGTTTACGTAAAAAGATTTTAAATAAAAACGAACGTGAAAAAGCAACGAAAAAGAAATAAGTGAACACAAACAGGGCAGCGATGTCCTGTTTTTTGTTTTGTGCTAATTTTTTCAGGGTATAAAGAGTAAAGTAATAAGAAGAAGGGGGTTTAAAAGAAACCGCATGGATTGGCTGTTTAATTATAAGACAATTTAAAATAATGCAACCGATTTCTCAAAAGCACTAGGCAAAAGTAAAAAATTAGTGTAGGATAGAACATGTAGAGTGATTGCGCTTTCAAAACGCAAACTTAAGCATCATATCAAGCTAATCATACGAAGGAGGAATTGTAATGACAAATAAAGATTCACGTGTAGCATACTTCTGTATGGAGTATGGATTGGACACAAGTATGAAAACGTATGCAGGTGGTTTAGGTATTCTCGCAGGGGATTACTTAAAAGGTGCCAAAGATCATGATTACCCAATGGTAGGAATCGGTATTAAGTGGAAACAAGGTTATACAGATCAACGCATTGATGAACATGGTAAGCCATATGATAGTTATCACAATTATGAGTATGATTTCTTAGAAGATACAGGTGTGACCGTTGATGTGACGATTAGAAAGCAAAACATTACGTGTAAAGTATGGAAAGTTGAACAATTCGGTAATGTCCCGTTATACTTATTAGATACAGATGTTCCAGGTAACCCAGAAGCCTGGATTACAGGACAACTATACGGTTGGTTCGGTGAAGAACGGATTGCCCAAGAGATGGTGTTAGGGATTGCTGGGGTACGTGCCTTACGTAAACTCGGTCATGACATTGATGTCTATCACTTTAATGAAGGTCACGCATTATTTGCGGGCTTTGAATTAATGCGTGAAAAGATGGAAGAAGGCGCCGACTTTTATGAGGCGTGGAAACAAACACGTGATGAAACAGTCTTCACAACCCATACGCCAATTGTTGAGGGAAATGAATCACATCCAATTGAAAAATTATTATACATGGGCGCAGCTAATGGCTTAACCGTGGAACAACTCGTTGAAATCGGTGGCGCACCGTTCAACATGACAGTTGGGGCACTGAGACTGTCCCGTATGTCCAACGCTGTTGCCGAATTACACGGTGAGACGGCAAATAAAATGTGGGCACATGTGATAATCGTTCAGAAATTATTCCAATTACGAACTGTATTCACCGTCCAACATGGGTCGATGAACAAATGTTAGACTTACAAGCAAATGGCGGGGACTTATGGTCACGTCACTTAGAAAATAAACGCGCGTTAATTGATTTTATTGAAGAACGTAACGGCGTTCGCCTTAAAGAAGATAAACTGATCATCGGTTTCTCTCGTCGGGCTGCACCTTATAAGCGCAGTGACTTTATCTTTACGGATGAAGCGATCATCGGCCCATTACTTGAATCTGGTGATGTACAGATTGTCTTCTCAGGTAAAGCGCACCCACTCGATGATACTGGTAAAGGCATTGTGTCGTCACTTGTGAAGATGGCGAAGAAATACCCACATGCCGTTGTCTTCTTAGAAAACTATGATATGACCATTGGGGCAATGTTAACCCGCGGGTCTGATGTATGGCTTAATAACCCACGTCGTCCGAAAGAAGCAAGTGGAACGTCAGGTATGAAAGCGGCGATGAACGGTGTCTTAAACTTAAGCACATTAGACGGCTGGTGGCCAGAAGCATGTGAACATGGTGAAAACGGCTGGCAGTTTGGTGATGGCTTCGAATCTGATGACGTTCAGGCATTAGATAAGCATGATTTAGATGCGCTTTATCGTGTATTGCGTGAAGAAGTGTTACCAACCTTCTATCAAAACCACGATAAGTGGGTACAAATGATGGCACGTAGTATCGAATCCACACGCGATCGTTACGCGGTCAAGCGTATGCTTGAAGATTACTATGACAAGCTGTATGCGAAAAACTAATAGAATATAAATAATAATTAAGCGTCTCCTTTAACGAGGAGGCGCTTTTCCATTTGGAAAAAACAGTAGACATATCTGTTCATTTTGTGTATAGTGTATATATACAGAAAGTTGGTGAAACGATGCGCTTAGTGATTCATAATCAATCAGATGCGCCCATTTTTAAACAAATCTATGACCAAATTAAAGCGCAAATTATTGCAGGCGAGTTAAAACAAGATGACGCCTTACCTTCAATCAGGCAACTGGCAAAAGACTTAAAAGTCAGTGTTATTACAACAAAACGCGCCTATGAAGAGTTAGAGCATGACGGGTTTATATACACGATGGCTAAGCGTGGGTCTTATGTAAAAGGCATGAATCCGTCGCTTATTAAAGAGGAGTATTTAAAACAAATCGAAACGCATCTACAAGACGCGCTTGATTTGGCCGACATTGTCGGTATATCAATAGCTGAACTAAAAGCGTTACTGGATGTATTAAAGAGTGAAACAGAAGGAGGACGAAAGTGATGCATGCGATTGAATTAACGAATGTGAGTAAGCAGTTTAAAAACTTTAGGATAGATAACCTTCATTTAACGATCCCGACGGGATCGATTGTTGGACTGGTCGGTGAGAACGGCGCAGGTAAAAGTACGACGTTACATATGATCATGCAGGCAATAAAAAAAGATAGTGGGACGATTCATGTCCTTGGTGTGAATAATGAGACGGATGGATTTTTAGCAGTAAAACAGAAGGTTGGAGTCGTTTTAGATGAAGCGTATTATCCTGAGACGCTGACAGCGAAACGGATTCGGATCATGTTGAAAGATATTTATGATGCATGGGATGATGACGTTTTTGATCACTACATGGAACAGTTTAAGTTGCCATACAACCAAGTGTTTAAAGACTTTTCACGTGGGATGAAAATGAAATTACAATTAGCTGTTGCCTTGTCGCATCACGCAGAATTATTGATTTTAGATGAAGCAACAAGTGGGTTAGACCCGATGGTGCGAGAAGAAATTTTGGATATTATTAATGAGTTTACCCGTGATGAGCGTCACACGGTACTGTTGTCGTCACATATCGTCAGTGACTTAGAGAAAAGTTGTGACTATATTGCTTTCTTACACGAAGGGCGCCTTAAGTTCATGGAAGAAAAAGATGGGTTATTGGAACGATATCGGATACTAAAAGTAGCGCCGGAAGAGATCAATGCCTTAACCATTAATCAAGCCGCGATTAAAGGTCAGCGGACCAGTCGTTATGCGGTCGAGTTGTTGGTGGATAAAGAGGCACTCTCCTCGTCTGACACAGTCTTTGGTGATTTAGAAAAAGCGACATTAGAAGATGTGATGATTTTGATGACGAAAGGAGTGAAGCAATCGTGAAAGGATTACTTCTAAAAGATATTTTCACGTTAGAAAAACAGATGCGGGTGCTTCTCATTGTCATTGTTGGTTTTGCGCTTATTCCAGCATCGAATATGATCAGTTTTACCATGATGTACGCACTTATCATTCCAATCTCTTCATTCGGTTATGATGAACGCGCAAAATGGGACCGGTTGATGCGGATGATGCCGATACCAGAAAAGTCAATTATCTTAAGTAAATATGTGCTGGGTTATGGTTTTGTTGGAATGGTCAGTGTCATTATGTTGATGGCGCAATTTGGTTATCACGTCTTTGGCTATCAAGATTTAACGTTAGCGTCATACCCAGCCTTTCTAGTGAATGTGATCTTCATGGTTTTAACAGCTTTAATCGCTTATGCCGTATTGATGCCGTTTATCTTTAAACTCGGCATGGAAAAAGGACGGCTTGTGTTTGGTGCCGTTTTTGCGGTACTAATTTCCTTAACTATCCCGTTCTCTTTTATTCAAATTGTTTCTAATGGACTCTTTATATCTCCTTGGTTTATCTGGATGCTTTTATTGCTCGCCATCGTTGTTAATATTGGCTCAATAAAACTAAGTCAAAGATTTTACAGTCAAAATACCAATAGTTAAAACAAGCGCCTGACTCAAGGAAGAGTCAGGCGCTTGTTTCATTAAGGTGCATATGTTTCATATAAATAGTTATTTACTTTTTGTTCATTGATATTTTCAATCTTATTGAGTGCTTTTAAGTCAACCGTATACATGTCGCGTTCCGTATGAATGGTTTGGTTATTGAAGATAAAACTAATGTAGTCCACATTGTCAATCAAGTAATAGAGATAAACAGATTGTTGATGGACTTCTTTATCTATTACATTAAAGGCATAGGGCTCATCACTTTTATAATAAAGCTCAATCCCGTAAGGTTCTTTATCTGTTTGAAGTTTAAAGTTATCAACGGTCTCCATTGTTGTGACCATCCGACTTATACTCGTGACAGCACTGTTGTCGCCAATAAGAGAGCCTTTGTATTGGAAGACAGATGCGTCTGATTCTGTTTGTCCGCAAGCGGTGAGGACTATGAGACAAATCATAACGATTATTCGCCAATGTTTCATAGGATGCTCCTTTCAAATGACTTGGTTGGTCATCGATTATCTCTGATTGTTAAACTATAATTCGCGTCTTAACGCACTTAAGACATCAATTTTTGTTGCTTTTTTAGCTGGTCGTGAGCCAGAAATAAGTGTGACTAAAAGACAAATGACATAGGCAATCAACACAAGCGTCCACGGGATACTTGAGAACTGGAACCCTTCCGGGAGTTGATCTTCAAAGGTGGCTTCTAAAATCATTGGTAAGCCGATATTAACTAAGAAACTGATGAGGTAGCTCACCAAGGTCCCAATCGTTGCGCCCATAATGCCGATGATACTACTTTCTAGTAAGAAAATCTGTTTAATTGTCTTAGGACTAGCACCAATCGCTTTCATAATCCCAATGTCTGGTGCCCGCTCAGTGACCGCCATCGTCATCGTATTAAAGATCCCAATAGAAGCAATAATAACGGCAATGGCCCCAATGAAAATTAAACCAGCTTTTGCGATGGTAAATAGCATATTGATTTGTTTAAGTTCTGACGCAACTGAGTAGCCGTAATAACCTTGATCATTAATGGTATCAGTTAAAGCTTGAACATTTTCTAAATTGTTTGATTGAATCGTCACTTCATCATAATAGAAGGTCAGATCCATCGGTTCTTCTTGGAAATACATTTCCCCACCAGGAGTCCCGGTATATTCACTGATCGACTGATAAAAGTCAAAGGTCGTATAAAGACTTTGGTCTTGTTGCCATTCGTTTGCTGGTTCAGCTGTCACACCAACAATGGTGAGTTGATACGTTTTTTCTTCTGTGTCCGTCTCATCGATTAATCGTGACACGGTAAGGTCGATTGTTTCACCAATAAGCTCACCTTGATACAAGGTGTCTTCGGTTCGCTCGCCATTTTCATCATACATATCTTCAGGATCAGTATCTTTTTCTAGAAGTTGTTCGTAAAAGTGATACCCAACAACAACTTCATCACTTGATGTGGCGTATCGTCCATCTTCAAGTGGTGTACCACCTGTTTCTAATGCGCCCATATCAACCGCGACGGTGTGTGGACTCGTTTCATAACCATTAAGTGAGACAAGTGGAGACTGGCGAAGGTAACTTTGTTTTCTAACCGCACGGACATGCTCAAGCGACTGGAAATAGTCAATGTCCTTGTCAGTAATCCCTTGACTGTTTGGATCGTCTTTTCCGTAGATTTGGACTTGATTCACCGTTTCTTGTTCGAGCACGTCTTTAATTAAGGTGTCATGTAAACCGAAGGCAACAGATGCCAATACAATTAAAAAGGCTGTCCCCATCGCCGTCGCGAGCACGGTCATAAAAATCCGCATTTTATTCTTTTTCATATTTTCTCTGACGAAGTAAAGCTGATCTTTAAATAACATTACTTCACCTCCTGATCGATAAGGGCGCCGTCATGCATCATCAGTGAACGGTGACCAATTTTTGCGACTTCCTCATCATGCGTGATAATGAGGAAGGTGATATCAAGGGATTCATTTAGCTCTTTAATGAGGTGAAGCAGGTCTTCTTCTGTTTCAGAGTCTAAGCTCCCTGTCGGTTCATCTGCTAGAATAATGAGTGGATTTAAGACAAGCACGTGCGACGCTGACCCGTTGCTGTTGACCACCGGAAAGCTCACTCGGATAATGATGTTCAAACCCTTTGAGACCGACTTTTTCTAATGTTTCTAATGCTTGAATTTTACGGGCGGTTTCACTCACGCCTTGTAAAATGAGTGGTAATTCAACATTTTGATAAGCAGTCATTGATTGGATCAATTGAAAGTTCTGAAAGATAAAACCAATCGTACCAAGGCGGAATTCGGCAAATTGTGCTTCTGTAAAGTCGCTCACATCCGTTCCGTTAATCGTGATGGCCCCGCTTTGCTTGGTAAAAAACCTCCAATTAAATGTAGCAACGTTGATTTACCAGAACCACTCCGACCAACTAACGTCACAATTTCACCTTTAGTTACTGAAAAACTCACGTCTTGTAAGACAGGAATGACGGTTTTCTTATCTTTTTTCCCAAGTTCAAACTGATGGGACAGTTGTTTTACTTCAATCATATTTATTCCCTCCATTTACTGTTCACTGTCTGTGACGAGCCTGATGGAAAAAAAGATGCATAAAATTATTCATAAAAAGAATCACGACACGGCAAAGGATTGACACGTCGTGATTCGAAAGGGTATTTAGTTAATTTTTCTTGATAATTTTGTAGTTATTTTTCTGTTTCCAGACCTAGCCACGGAAACGACTTAAGAACTCTTGCACCCGTGGGTTTTCTGAATGTTCAATGACATCACTCGCCGAACCTTGTTCAGCGATGACACCGTCATCTAAGAATAGGACTTTATCAGCAACATCAAGCGCAAAGTCCATCTCGTGTGTGACAAGGACCATGGCCATGTCGTCGTTTTTGGCAATGTCACGAATAACTTCAAGTACTTCCCCGACAAGCTCAGGGTCTAAGGCTGAGGTGACTCATCAAACAGCATAATTTTCGGACGCATAACGAGCGCACGTGCCATCGCCACGCGTTGTTTTTGTCCACCTGAGAGTTGTGATGGATAGTTATTAATTTTATCACCAAGGCCAACACGTTCCAACATATCGATGGAACGCTGTTTGACTTCTTTTTTCTTTTCGCCTTTGACATGAATAGGGGCGGTCATACAGTTTTCTAAGATGGTCATGTGAGGGAACAGGTTAAAGTGCTGGAATACCATCCCGATGTCTCCGCGAATCTCGCGTAAGTGCTTTTCATCAGCTTCAACCATCTTTCCGTTCTTGTTCATTTTCCATAGGTTTTTACCGTCGACGATAATGTCACCATCTGTTGGTTCTTCTAGCGTCATCAACATCCGGATAATCGTTGTTTTACCTGACCCACTTGGGCCAATAACGGCGATTTTTTCGGCTGGGAAAATATCTAAATCAATCCCTTTTAATACTTCCACATCGCCAAATGATTTGTGTACGTCTTTATATTCAACAATAGGTTTTGTCATAACGTTCGTCACTCCTTTAAGTTGTCATTATTCTACTGGATCAATGACTTGATTTTTATCAAAACGGGTATTGAGTTTTACTTCTAACTTCTTAATGAGTCGTGCCGATGGGTAACTTAACACAAGGAAAATAATCCCGACAATCGTCAGTGCTTCAATTAAGTTAAAGTGCTCGGAACCGAAACTATTGGCCATGTGCAAGATCCCGGTAAGCCCAATCGTTGACGCGAGTGGTACTTCTTTAAACATAATGATAAAGTAGTTCCCAAGCATCGGTACGGTTGGTGGGAAAGCTTGTGGTAAAATAATTAACCGCCATTTATCGAGTAGTGAGAAGTTCAAAGCTGTCGCAGCTTCCCATTGACCGTTATCCACACTTTCGATACCAGACCGGTAAATCTCACCGATATACGTACTAAAGTGAATACCAAAACCAACAACCGCACTCGCAAATGGACTGAGTGTCACGCCTACAACAGGAATCTCGGGCCAAGCATAGTAAATAAAGAACAGTTGTACAAGCGGTGGTGTTGAACGAATAAATTCCATCACCCAGGTGACGACCCAGTTGATATGACGTTCTGGGATGCGGCGTAAGAAGGTCCAGACGAACCCGAAAATAAGAGCGAAAAGAAACGCACTAATCGTAACCCCAACGGTAATATGGAGACCTTTTAATATATAAGGCCAAGCTTCAAAGAAACGTTCAAAACTCCAATAATTCATTAATTAGCCACCCCTTTCTTAGAAACTTCTTCTGCTTTACGGGTAAGGAAAATAAGTGGTAAAGCGAGGACGAAATAAAAGATTAAAATGACTAAATAAATCAGGGGTGCTTGTGATAGATTAGAACTACGGAGAATGTTTCCGTAATATAAAATATCATTCAAACTAATTAAGGACACAAGAGCGGTCCCTTTTAACATTTGGATCGTATAGTTACCAAACTCCGGTAACATCATCCGTACCGCTTGTGGTAAGATAATGTAGCGCATTTTTTGAAAACTCGATAGATTAAGGGCAATCGCTGCTTCTGTTTGTCCCTCATCAACGGCCTCAACAGACCCGCGGACGACTTCTGACAGGTAAGCCCCGTAATTTAGTCCAATCGCGATGACACCAATAATCCAGTTCGATCCTAAATTAATACCAAACAACATCGGAATGGCATAATAGAGCCAGAATAACTGGACGATAAGTGAGGTGCCGCGGAATAATTCAATATAAAGCCCGGTCAATTTTCGAATAATCGTATGTTTAGATAGCGCAGTAAGCCAGAAACAAAGCCCATAAAATAGGCGAATAAACTCGAGGCAATTAAGATACTAATCGTGACGAATAAGCCACGTGATAGCTCTTGTGAAATCGAGAGAATATCTTGCATATCGTTTACACATCCTTTTTCGTTTAATAAAAGAAGATCCAGTTCCTAGATCAGGAACTGGATCATAAAACTAAGACGGTTCCTTAGTAGTTATCGCCGTTCACAATACTTTCTGTCGTAATATCAGCACTTGGGAAGTTTGATTCTGGGTGGAAGCCATTCTTCTCAAGCAGTTCTTGGACGGTCCCATCGTCTTTTAATGTTTGAAGGGCTTCGTTATAAGCCTCGCGTAACGCTTCGTTTTCTAAACTAAAGGCCGCGGCACCATAACTTGGCACACCCTCAACATCGGGTTGTTCAAATGATTCAACAAATTCTAAGTCTTCTGTGTTAGCTGACTCGAATGCCATACGCATGGTCATTTCCGTTCCTGTTGTTGCGTCCGCTCGACCTGATTGAACCGCCGCGAATGTATCAGGAATATTGGCTGCATACGTAATTTGGTCATCACTTACACCAGACTGACGAAGAAATTCGACTCCTGTCGCTCCTTCCATCACGATGACAGTAATATCTTCGTTACTCGCGATATCTTCAAAACTTTGAATGTCATGTGGATTACCAGCTTCTACGACCAAACCTTCACCATAAGTCATTTCCGGTTCACCAAACAAGACGTTTTCAGCACGTTCAGGTGTAATCGCCATTCCAGCTGTAATCGCATCAAATTGACCTGCTTGCACGCCTGGTACTAACTGACCCCAGTCTTGAAGAGAACCACGTACTTCTTCAATACCGAGTTCATTAAAGACAGCTGCGGCAATATCATAAGCGGCCCCTTTTAATTCACCATCTTCTTCATACGCGTAAGGTGCTTCGTTAGCAAAACCAACGGTGACATAACCTTGTTCTTTTAATGCATCAAGTGATGAACCTGCTTCTTCATCTTCGCCACCACACGCGGTGACAAATACTAGTATACTGAGTAAAACCAACCCTTTAATTATCTTTTTCATTATGATTGTACCTCCCTGTATTTTTGTGTCTACAAGATATAGTTATTTCTCTTTAGCCATTGTCAATATCTTGTCGTCGACACTCACGTTAATTATGTTAACGTATATGATGATGATTATTCAAAGTGGATAAAATCCCCTATTTTAGGATATAACCGACTCAGCTTGTCTCTCACCGGTATAGCTCGTGTATCGTTAAATATAGATGGATTTCTTCGTAAATACGGGGGGATACCATAAAAACAGCTAAAAAATGTAAAAAGAGAGATGAATTAATCACCAACTGCTAACATATTAATCAAAAAAAGAGATGACACGATTGTCATCTCTTCGATAAGTATATTAATATCATCTTTAAAAAGTACCCATGCTTACTTTTTTGTGTAGCGCGGTCCAATGATGTTGTAGCGTTCATGATGAATATGTTCCCACGCTGTTTTTCGGTATGTAATACGCTTTGAACTTTCGTTGATACCATCCATATCAAGTGGTTTAAAGCCGTTCTTTTTCGCAAAGGCCAGGGCTTGTTCATGTTCTGGGTCTGAGGGATTGGAATACGAATCTAAGAAACGATAAAAACCGTCGACACCGGCCACTTCTTCTCTCGCGGTGTATGGTTTAGGCGATCTTCAAACCATTGCTTGTTTTTTAAAATTAAGGCTTTTACAAGCCTCCACTTCAAAACTCGTTAGAGTTTAAGTGGAGGGTAATTGACGTAATCTTTGTGATCTAAATAGCGTTCCTCATCATTGGTCACGACTTGATTTTCTTCTGATAAATCAAATGAGTGAAAGTGACGGTAAGGATAAGGGTAGCCACTTAAAAAATTCGTTACTGTTTGAATTGTATCGTGAAGTCGGTTAAAGGTTGTCCGCTCCGGTAAAATAATTTGGCGATAAACGAGTGGGTCTGTGTCATTTATAGATAGAGAAACAATAAAGCCTCGCATTGAATCGACTCTTTTTAAAAATGTCAATAATGTGACAGATTAGTCACATTATTCATGAGTTAGGTCACCTTCAGCAAATTTTTCGAGTAGTGCCTGAAACAAATAAAAGAGTGGGTGCCACTCATCATCTGCCAAGTTCTCTGTGATTGATGAGAAAATCTCGCTGTAATACCAGACTTGTTCTTCTCTTGAGCCGACAAAGTTGTGCACATGGCCTCACCGTGGACCATCTCTTGGTCAATCATGGATTGTAAGTTATCGATTTTATCAGCGGCAATGAGTAGCTTCACATCATACGGAACAGATTTAAAGGCTTCAATACTATGTTCTTTTCGTTCTTTCCACGGGACGTGTTTATCAAGTTCCGTGACATAATCAACGTAAGTCTTTACGCCCCCACCGAATAAGTGTTCAATTTCTTCAAACGTACAGTCAGTGTCTTCAACTGTATCGTGTAGTAGGGCAGCAATCACAATCTCAGCGTCGCAATCATGTTCTTGTAGCAACATCGCCACCCGGTATGGATGAGCGATAAATGGGGTTTTATCTACTTTTCTTACTTGGTCTCTATGTTTATTGGCCGCGTAGGTAATGGCTCGCATTAAGTTATTTCTGATCATGGTTTGTCCCCCTCTAGGCTAGCTGGTGCATTGTACATTTATGAGTATGAGTTAGTGGTGATACTTTTTTCTTTGTCTTATCAAGTAGGTATCAGATACGTTAAAATGTCTCATTTACTTTTTGCGCTTATATGATAAGCTCTACACATCTATTATAACTTTTATTGCATGAAGTGAAAAGAAAAAGGGAAAGAAACAGAAGAGGGGCAACGAATTTAGTGAAATGAGGCCACAACAATGAAAAAAATAATTCAGATCATAAGCTTATTCATACTTGTCATGACTTTAACCGCTTGTTCTGAGAGTTTTAGCGGAACGGCAAAGAATTCAAGTGGTGAGATTGAGTTTGTAAGCAAAGAAAAACCCCTGCCTAATTTTCTTGTAACAAGGTCAGTTCGTATAGGTGCGTTTGGTGATATGCTCATTCACAGTCGCGTCTATAATGATGCCAAAGTTGAAGGTGGTTATGATTTCACCCCGATGGTTGAAGGCGTGATGCCGTACCTCGATCGCTATGATTTACTAACAGCCAATCAAGAAACGATGATTGGTGGGGAGAGTCATGGTTTATCGACTTACCCTCAGTTTAATAGCCCGAAAGAAGTAGGTGATCTCCTCAAAGTGATGGCGTCGACCTCGTTAATCTTGCCAATAATCATACGCTTGACCGTGGTGAAGGTGTGATTCAGTCGGCTTTAGCATACTGGGATCAGTTAGCTATTCCTTATGTAGGTAGTTATAAAGACGAAGCGGATGAAGATAGGTTACGGGTCGTTGAAAAGAATGACATTACCTTCGCATTCTTAGGCTATACTTACGGCACAAATGGTATTCCGGTCCCAAGCGGGAAATCACATCTCGTTTCATTGATCGATGAAGGACGCATGTTAATAGATGTTGAAGTGGCGAAAGAAGAAGCTGATGTTGTCGTGATGCACCTTCATTTCGGACAAGAGTATCAGCGCACCCCAAACGACGAACAACAGCAATTGGCTAAGCAAATGATAGAGCACGGTGTTGATATTATTTTTGGCCATCACCCGCACGTCTTACAGCCAGCAGAATGGATTGAACGAGAAGACGGGACAAGGGGCTTTGTGATTTATTCGCTCGGAAACTTCTTATCTGGTCAAGACGAACTGTATCGTCAAATCGGAGGGATTGTCAATGTGACGGTTGAAAAAACGGGCGACAATATTCAGCTAAAAGAACCGGAAATGTTGTTGACCTATGTTCACTTTAATCAAAAAGTGCCGAGACAGTACCGCGTTCATCCACTAGCGGATGTGACAGATGATATGCTTTTAAATCATGAAGCGATTGAACAAGAACTGAAACAACATTATACGGAGTGGATGCCAGAGATGACGTTTATTGAATAATTTGAGGGAATAAGTCGTTATCCGGTAATATAGGAAGCAACGATGACCAAATGGAAAAGAGAGCTAAAGGGCTCTCTTTTTTCGTTATAGAAAAAATGGAAATCTTATATATGCCAAGATGTGAATAGACCTTGGAAAGTTAAAAGATGATTGTCAGTTATGAAAGCGGTGAAAGAGATTATATATGATTATCTAATCAATTTTAATACACCCTCACGGATTTTTAATGTCGGGATGACCAGGAATATATTTAAATTTTGTAAACAAAAAGGAAAAAATATGTTAAAATACGTATGAATGAAAGTTGATCATTTAGAGCGAGAAGACGCCTTCCTCAAGGGTTCGTTAGAATATTAGATGGGGGTAGTTCAATTAGGAGGATGAGGTACTAATGAGACGGTCTGTATGTATTTTTCTTGGTATGCTTATGTTAGTTTTGGTAGGTTGTAGTAACGAGGCTCTAGTAGAAGAACAAAAAAGTACGTTAGAAGCGCAAAGAAGTATGCTAAAACAATTAGATCAACAAATTGTTGAACTAGAAGAAACGATTAAGGAAAAGCAAAAGATAATCGAGCAACATGAAGATGAATTTTCTTATTTGAACACCCTCTCCCAATCAGAATTAGAAGCATATAAATTATTCGCAGAAGAAAAGAAAATAGAACATTTATCACAATTTTCACCTGAGAACATCTTATTGGTTTACTATCATTCTGTCGTCATTGGTGATATAGATGCGATCTACACACTCACATATAATGATGGGACATTACCTGACCTTGTTACATTTCAACAAACATATACTAAAGAAGGTTTGCTTATGAAGGACCTAAACAGTGCGGCAACGTTCAGATACTATCATACAATCGAAGTTAGGGAAGAAAATCAAACAGATAAAGACGCATTCGTAGAATTGAGGATCAGTTACGGGAAGTTTAATAAATCGATTATTTATGGATTGAAGAAAGAATCAGGCATTTGGAAAATGGATATGCTACCCTATTTTAGGGACTTAGAAGAAAAAAGTCAGTAAAAATTCTCTCATTCTGTTTAAAAAAGCGTTAGCTGATGGATGATGCTCTCTGCCTAGGTCGTTTCAAATCAAACGAATAAAATGGCCGCAACAGTCGCAACATGAATTGAAAAAAGAAGCAGGGCTTCCTCAACTAGAGATAGATATTGTTCAATTGGAGGGATGATGTTGGATAGATTCTTGTTTGTTTTTGGTCTTGTCGTTTTTCTTATTTGTGTTATATTTTTTGTGATGAATGTTTTCACGCAATATTATGGATTATCGTTTATTTTATCCGTGTTTGGCATGCTAAATGCCAGTATTGCTATCGGTGTTTCTGAAATATTAAGAGCGTTACAATTAAAGAACAAATAATACATGAATAGCATATTTAATACTTAACATGTGTATTTTAATTGGTAATCAGTCAATCAAAGCGTTGTTAGAGTTAATCACAGTAGATACTGGGGGCATTCGGCCCTCTTTTTTGTTTCTAGTATCACTTGAATGAGATATTTGTTATAATAAGGAACAGTTTTAAAATACTATTTATGTATAAAGGGAAGTGTATGTATGGAGTGGAGAAATATATACCGCGGTATGATGATGGGCGCAAGTGATGTGGTCCCCGGTGTCAGCGGTGGCACGATAGCTTTAGTGTTAGGTATTTACGATCAACTGATTTTATCGATTAACGGACTGTTTAGTAAGGAGTGGAAGAAACATTTAGGCTTTCTTATTCCTTTAGGTATTGGTGTATTAACCGCGATTCTCGTGTTAGCGCAGGCAATCGAGTGGTTATTTGAACACCACCCAAGACCAACCCAATTTGCTTTTCTCGGGTTAATTTTAGGTGTCTTACCTTACCTATTTAAAAAAGCAGATAGTAAACATCAATTTAAAACGTATCACTATGTGTTACTCTTTATTGGTGTTGGGTTAGCGGCAATGATGGGCTTTTTAAAAGGCGATGAAGCTTTTGTTATTGAGACGATTACTCCAAGTGTTTACGGGTATTTAATGCTGGCGGGCTTTATCGCGAGTACGGCGATGATTTTACCGGGGATTAGTGGTTCACTTATTTTAGTCGTTATTGGGGCTTACGGTACCATTATTAATGCGGTCAATGAGATGAAACTAGATATCTTAATCGTTACCGCGATTGGGATTGGCTTTGGTATTATTACGATGAGCAAAGTGATTAAGTTTTTCTTAACGAATTATACGTATGCGACCTATGCGGTCGTCATCGGACTAGTGATCGGATCGATTTATGTCATTTTCCCAGGGCTTCCTGTTGGGACGCTTGATTGGTTACTCAGTGTCGTGGCGTTTGGTTTTGGTTTAAGTCTCGCTTACATGTTAGGGCAGATGGAATATCAAGAGGTCTTAGAGACCGAATAAATAATAAGGTATAGTCAATGGACTATGCCTTTTTTGTCTACATGGTTAAGGCGCACGTTCATGGATGTTTCGGGCTTAAATAGGATTCTATATAAAGACGTATCACTTGGTACATCTAAGTTTTCCGCATATAATGAATGAACAAAATAAAACATAGGAGTGACAATCATATGAGATTATGGAATAGATACAAAAATACCTCTTTAATCGCAAAAATGACAGTAGGTTTCGTATTAGGTATACTTGTTGGCGTCATAGTGGGGCCTCAAGCGGAGATCATTAAACCACTTGGTACTGTATTAATCAATCTATTAAGCATGATTGCGACACCGGTCGTCTTTTTGACGGTTGTACTCGCCGTAAACAAAATGAACCCTAAAGAATTAGGCAGAACGGGTGGGAAGTTGATTTTATATTATGGCACAACAACGGCTGCTGCGGTTTTAATCGGACTCGGCTTAGCGCTTTGGATTAACCCGGGCGAATCTTTATCTTTGCCGAATGTTTCAGTAGATAATCCGACCAACCCAAGTCTGTCGCAAGTTCTTTTAAATATCGTTCCGAGTAATATCTTTACTGCTTTTAGTGAAGGCAACTTAATGGCGATTCTTTTTCTTGCGGTCATTGTTGGCTTTACTATGTCGCATATGATGTTTTCACATGATGAAAAGATGAAAAAGTACGGTCACTATTTACAAGATTTTTTTGAAGTGGCGAATACATTATTTTTCAACATTTTAAAAGGTATTCTACTTTATGCCCCAATCGGTATCTTTGCGATTGCCGCATCGACCTTTGGAACACAGGGCTGGGATACCTTTACTTCATTACTTAAATTCACGGGTGTTTTCTATCTTGGGCTTGTGTTACTTTGGGTATTCATATATACAGGTATCCTTTGGATGTTCAAGATACCGATTCGACATTTTTATACACAAACAAGAGAAGCTTTTACCACTGCCTTTTTCACATCGAGCAGTATTGCCACTTTACCAATTGCGATGGAAAGTGCTAAAAAGGCAGGTATATCAGACAAGATTGTTAATTTCAGTTTACCATTAGGAGCTGTGTTTAATTCTGATGGAGGTGCCCTTCGAATGGGGGCGTCGATTGTATTCGCTGCAAATGTGACCGGTGCCAACTTTTCTTTAGTCGACCTTGTTACTATTGTTATTATCGGAACGCTTCTTTCAATTGGCACAGCCGGTATCCCGGCAGCAGGGCTTGTGACCTTAGCCGCTGTATTAACCCTTTTTGATTTACCGTTAGAAGTTGTGTCACTCATCGCTGGTGTTGATGCTCTTATAGGAATGGGGGGACAGCATCAAACGTTGTCGGAGATATCATAGGAGCGGCAGTCGTGGATAAATCAGAAAATAAGGCAGCAAACAGCCGTTAATGCGTTGTTGTAGCCAAAAGGAGTGGGGAAAATGATTCGCTTAGCAACACATTCAGACCTTGATCGTATTATGGTTATTGTGAATGAAGTTATTAAGGAGATGCATGTGCGCGGAAGTCAACAGTGGTCAACAGACTATCCTAAACGTGCGGATTTTATACAAGATATCAACAAGCGTGAACTGTATGTTTATGAACAAGCAGGTGAAGTCGCGGGTATGTGTGCCTTTAGCGAAACAGGTCACGCGGAATATTCACTGATTCCTTTTTCAACGACTAACGCCTTAACAATTAAACGACTGGCGATTAGCCTCGGTACAGAAATAAAGGCATTAGTCATCAATTTATTGAGGCAATCAAACGAGTGGCGGACGAAAAGAACAAACAGGCCATTAATGGGGATACCTTTAAAAACAATCCTGACGCTCAAGCATTTTTCTTAAAACATGACTTTTGTTTTATCGCAGAACGTCCAGATGATGAAGGAGATGTCCCTCTCTATTATTATGAGTTGACATTGAAGTAAGTACGACGAAGAAAGATGCGAAACGATCCATCATGCTTATACCGAGATAGAGATAAGATAATGAACAAAGAAGGTGAGAGGTTATATGGCGATATTAACAGTGGAAGATTTAACGGTCAAACAAGGCGAGACACTAGCCTTAAATGGGATGAATTTATCTGTTGAAACAGGTGAAGTTGTTGCGTTAATCGGTCATAATGGAGCAGGGAAATCAACCTTTTTTAAAACCGTCATGGGCATGATTGACCTAAGAGACGGAAGTATTGAAATAGATGGTTTCACGAAGGATAGCCTAGCTTATAAACAACGCGTCGTATACATACCGGAACAACCTTTCCTGTTGCCAGAACTCACAGTGTTTCAACATTTTCAACTATATCTTGAAAGTTATCAACAACATTCAGATGAGAAAGTAAACAAGATTCATGAATTAACTAGGCGATTTGAAATTGCGGATCAACTGGATCAATTCCCGCTCCAACTATCAAAAGGAATGAAACAAAAAGTTCAATTGATTGCGGGATTGATTATTGACGCACCGGTGTTATTGATTGATGAACCGTTTGTCGGACTGGATATCTATGCCCAACAAGAACTCACCTCAATCTTAATAGAAAAGAAACAAAAAGATCAAGCGGTTATTTTAACGACCCATCAATTCGATCAATTAGAAGGGTTATGGACCGTTATGTCATGTTACACCAAGGTAAGGTGATAAAAGAAGGCGACCGGACCGATTTAGGTGAACTAAAAAGGCGGTTTGATTAATGCGAAAAGAAACTATTAAGCAGTTCAGTCGCATTCATTGGCAACGGACAAAAAAACGTCACCACACGAATCGGGATATTATCACCATGGTCATTGATCCTGTCACTGCCTTTTACCTTATTCCGTTTGTCATAATCGGTGGCCTAATCATACGTGATGCGTTAATGACCTATCAACCGTTATTACAGACGGTGAGTGACACGATTTTTAACCGTGACATACTGATTTTTGGGTTAGTCGTGGGGCAGATTGGCTTATTTAAAAAAACGCCAATTTTACCTTATAGTTCGAGTGAACGGTTGATGGAATATGTAAGTCATAGGCGGCGTGATATGTTTATATTACTCTGGTTAAAGCGTGTCGCGTTTTATCTAGGACTAGATATTTTTATTGCCAGTGTCTTATTGTTGGTATTTCCTCTATATTCGGAGCAAATCGTGGGCCTTATACTCGTTGTGATCATCACACAGATCAGTCTGATTATCCCACGCGTCTATTTATCGACGATGATTGGTTGGCGTGGTTTTTTAGAACGATTGCTTATTCAACTGGCTGTTTTATCTACTATTGTCTCCTTAGCTGTTTCAACAGGTGAGAAGAGACTGGGTATTATCGTCTTTTTAATCCTCATACTATTTATCGCGCAAGTACTCGGCTTCACTTATATCGAAGAAGTAAACGATTTAGATTACATTATGAGTGTCAGTGATTATATGAGTTACCGGACGGTTTTAAGCAAGGTGTTTTTCTCGAAAACAGCGGTGAAAGATGTGCCAATCAAAAGCCATAAATGGTATGAAAAGAGGCGGTATCAAAAGCGATTGACGAAGCAGACCATGTGGAAATTATATGCGCGGCTTATTTGGCAACACCTGTCAGAGAATATGACGACAATTTTTCAAATGGTGATACAACTGGTGGTCATTGTCGCGCTGCTCTCTCTACAAGGACCGATGTTTTTACGTGTGGGGATCGTGCTAGTGGTGTTGTTGTTTAGTCGGATGTATCATGTGATATTTCAAGCTATCTTTGACCGTCCATTGTTAAAAACCTTACCGCTTAGACAGGGTCCGTGGTCACGGTACTATGGTCTTTTCTCAACCTTTTCGCTCATAGTATGGGTGTTAGGTCTGATTGGTTATTCTCATTTATTCTATCCTGAGGCATTTACAACACTGGAATCCTTTACATTTCTTTTAATCACGGTTATATTAAATCGTGAGTGGTTAAACCGAGTAATAAAGAAATTTTCAACGAAAAGGCCTAAAGAGACTATGGTCTTTCGTTTATGTTTTATCTATATGGTCGGGTATGGTGTCACGTTTGTCACCTACGCCCCCATTGTATATGGGCTGGCATCTGTGATTACTGGTTTAACAATATTAGAGCTGATATCTAAGAGGTTTAGGAGCGAAAAACATGACACAAGATAAACATGAATATGAGAAGAAAAAACAAGACCCGTCACTGAAACTGTTTGTTGTCTTATCAAAAGCTTATCGTGCCGTGAGTGATCAAGTTGCCGATGATATTAGGAGTAAAGGTCTCAATACGACAGATTTCGGCGTATTAGAACTGTTGTATCATTCAGGTGATCAACCGCTACAAAAAATCGGGGATAAAATACTGCTTGCGAGCGGCAGTATTACCTATGTCGTAGATAAATTGGAAAAGAAGGGGCTAGTAAAACGGACCCAATCAGAGAAGGATCGCCGGGTCACCTATGCCTCGATTACAGACGCAGGTGTAGCATTACTTAATGATATCTTTCCGGATCACTGGAAACAAATTGAGCACATTACAGATGGACTAACAGAAGAAGAAAAACGACAAGCGATCACATTGCTTAAAAAATTAGGCGCGTTTGCTGATCAGTTAAAAAAAGAGAGCGAATCTTAAATAGATGAGATTCGTTCTCTTTTTATGTTTAAAACCAGGTCGATATGGCTATATAACTAATAGCTTAATTAATCAATGCATTCATGTTTAAATAATACGGAAAATACACATACTAGGGAAAAGTTTGATGTGAGAGAGACATCATGAACTTGCACCATGGTTCGGAGGGGAATAGAAATGGAAAAAGAAGTGCTTGTCTACGTCAGTGATGATTGTGATGAATGCGACCGGATGGTAGCATTACTTGATCAAGAAGATGTGACTTATGAGTTGAAAAATATATCTGATGATAAAAAGCATTTACATGAGTTGCAAAAACACCATGTGTATGCGACACCTGCCCTCATTGTGAAAGGAAAGAAAGTACTCGGTTTTCAAGAACAACGCATTAAACAATTGTTAAACCGGTTATTATAATGAATACCGTCCATAACGTGGACGGTATTTTTGTAGACAGTCAGTTAACAACAGACAATTGAAAGAAGGTCAAGAAATGATTGGTGTTCTCCTTATACATGGATTTACTGGCGGGCCACATGAACTCGCACCCTTAATCGAAAGGTTAAAAGAAACAACCGACTGGTTAATAGAAGTGCCTACTTTACCAGGACACGGATTAGATTTAGATTTGTTACCGTACACACATGAAGAGTGGATTAAGACAGTAGAGACAGCTTACCAAAAATTAAACCAAGAGGTGGATCGCTTATATATCGTTGGTTTCTCCATGGGTGGCATGCTTGCTGGGTATTTGGCTGGTAAATATGGGGCGGATAAATTAGTGATGTTGTCCCCTTCTCGTAAATATCTCAATCTGATAAAACTGACAAAAGAAGTGACACAACTCGTAAAAGATCGAGTGGTAGGTGAACTAGAAGAGAACTTCACCTATAAACATTATCATCATAAACAAGGTAAAATTCCGCTTAAAGCTTATTTAGAGTTTGTCAAATGTGTAAAAGTGACAGAACCATACTTAAAAGAGATTAAAAATCCAACCCTCGTATTACAAGGAATGGAGGATGGTCTTGTCCCTTACCAAACAACCCATGCGTTAGACAAAGAAATCCCTATCGATATTGACGTTATTTACTATTTAGACTCTAAACATATGATTTGTTTAGGGGATGACCAAGAAGTGGTCGTTGGAAGTGTGCTTGACTACTTGTTGAAAGCGCCGCATGAAAGAAAAGAGAAAGAAGCTAATACCACTTAAAGTTAGAGGAACTTATCTGGTGCAGGTACTGATCATCTAGTGAAAATAACCCCCTGATAAAAGTCATCAGGGGGTTAAGGTTTTATCTTGTTAATGTTTTTCTTGGTGTGTTAAATCACTAAAGAATGACATCACGAGGGCACCTTTACCTGCGTGTGCAGCAATCACTGGGCCGGTTTCTGCTTGGTATACGTCTTTAAAAGCGTAACGTTCTCTGACTTTGTCTAAGACGTCATCGCATTTTTCTTTCGCATAGCCATGTGTCATCACAAAAACTTTTTCGGCTGGGTCTTTAATATACTCACCAATAAGGTCATGGAAACGACGATGCGCTTTCTTTGCTCCACGAACTTTTTCAAGAACATCGATTTTTCCTTCTTCACTTGCGTGAAGAATGAGTTTCACATTTAATGTTTTCGCAATGGCGCCCTTCGCACGACTCAAACGGCCACCGCGAATAAGGTTGTCAATCGTTTCAAGCAAGAAAACAGTTCGTAAGTATGGGACACGTCTTTCTAGATGAAGGGCAATGTCTTCTGCTGACATGTTTTGCTCAATCATTTGAATCGCATCATCCAACATTAAGATCATCCCGCTTGAGGCGGATTTTGTATCGATTAAATAAATGTCTCGGTTCGGTTCTTCTTCAAGTAATTGCGTTTTTGCCATCACCGCATGATTGTAAGACGCGCTCACGCCGCTTGATAAACTTATATGAATGATTGCTTCGCCGGATCAATCGCTTTAAAAGTATCATAATAGTCTTGTGGAGAAGGCGCAGCGACTGTGGGAAGACTTTCCCTGTTGATACTCGTTCTAAAAAGTCTTTCGTTGTAATATCTTCTGATTTATATTGTTCCTCACCGAAACGTACAAATAAGGATACGACTTTAATGTCCCACGCTTCTTGTAAATGCTTTGGTACATCGGCACCACTATCGGTTGTCAATTGAATAGTCATCTCATCACCTAGCTCTCATATATTGTTGAATCGTAAAAAAAATATTCTGACTATAATAATATTAGAGAATGCGATAAATTGCAAGGATTTGCGCTAACAGTGAGTTGTAAGCTGTTACATTTTTATTGATTGGAATGAAAGAAATATGAAAACGTGATAAATCAAAGGTTAACTCGAGTTTTCGTGCTAGAATTTATCAAGTATGTGTGGTAAGATAGCAATATCCATTGAATGCTCGTAACCAAGCCGCTTCTGTTTTAAGGGTCGGCTTTTTTTCACGTTAATATAACGCTGGTCTTCACCGATACTTATTAGTTTACCACTGTTCTTTTAGTAGTAAATATGATTAATAAGGGTAAGCTAGTACATGAAGATAAACATTTAACATCAGCTACGCCGTTTTCATTTGAACGTGTAAATAGTGTTAACGTGTCGTAACGATTCCGATGAGATATAAACAAAAAGGAGAATGACTTTGGCAACATTTCAATCACTAGGTATTTCAGACGTAATTATGAAGGCTCTCGACAAGATGGGCTTTGAGGAAGCAACACCCATCCAGGAACAAACAATCCCGCTCGGACTTGCAGGGAAAGATGTTATTGGACAAGCACAAACAGGAACAGGTAAAACAGCCGCTTTTGGTATTCCAATGCTTGACAAAATCGATAAGAACCAACGCAAAATCCAAGGACTTATCGTTGCGCCAACGCGTGAACTTGCGATTCAAGTATCAGAAGAAATTCACCGTTTAGGTAAATTTAAAGGTATCCGCACGTTACCGATCTTTGGTGGTCAACCAATGGACCGACAAATCCGTGGTTTAAAAGATGGCCCACACGTGTAGTAGCGACACCAGGACGTTACTAGACCATATCCGTCGTAAAACAATTGATACCCGTTTCGTGCACACCGCAGTATTAGATGAGGCAGACGAGATGTTAAACATGGGCTTTATCGAAGATATTCGTGATATCTTAAAGCAAATCCCTGAAGACCGTCAAACTCTCCTCTTCTCTGCAACGATGCCGAAAGAGATTCGTCAGATTGCGCAAACATTGATGCGTGACCCTGAAGAAGTCAAAGTAAGAGCTAAAGAAATGACTGTTGAAAATATCGAACAACATTACATTGAAGCGCATGAAAAACAAAAATTTGATGCGTTAACGAACTTACTTGATATTCAAACACCATCACTTGCGATTATCTTTGGTCGTACAAAGAAACGTGTAGATGAAGTGACAGAAGGCTTACAAGCCCGTGGCTTTAAAGCTGAAGGCATTCACGGTGATTTAACACAAGGTAAGCGTATGAGTGTGTTAAGTAAATTTAAAAGTGGCCGTGTAGAGATTCTTGTTGCAACTGACGTTGCTGCTCGTGGTTTAGATATCTCGAACGTGACCCACGTATATAACTTTGATATTCCACAAGATCCTGAAAGTTATGTTCACCGTATCGGACGTACAGGCCGTGCTGGTAAAACAGGTGTTGCAGTGTCATTTATTACACCAAGAGAAATGTCACACCTTCACTTAATTGAGAAGACAACAAATTCTAAAATGCACCGTATGCAATTACCAAGCTATGATGAAGCTAGACGTGGTCAACAACAGCTAGCAGTTAATAAGCTTGTGCGTGCAATCGAAAAACAAGGGTTAGACGAATACCGTGAAACAGCAAGTGAATTACTAGATGAATATGATTCAGTGACACTTGTAGCGGCAGCACTTAAGATTATGTCAAAATCACGTCGTCAAACACCGGTGACTTTATCATCTGTTACACCACTTAGCGTGAAGCGCGGTGGAGGTAAAGGTAAAGGTAATTATCGCGGTAAAGGTGGCAGTGATAAAGGCCATAACTTTAACCGCAACAAAGGTAAAGGCCGTAACCGTAAGTTTAACAACAAACGCGGTTCAAATAATTCAAATAAACAAAATTCATAATAAACAAGCGCAAGGATCTGATCTAAAACAGGTCCTTGCGTTTTTCTTTGTTTTTAGGTCGATGACGTCATTCGAGATGAGAGATATAAAGATGATTCTTCAGACAGACGGTTACATCATCTTTTTAAAACAAAAAATGATCCACCGAAAAAGGTATGAAAATTAATAGAAGGAGAGTTTTTTCATGAAAAGATTAAAAACCTGTGAGGGGAAAGTGAAAATCGACAAAAAGAGATGATCTTGCTGTTGCTTGTAGAAAGTTAAAGCGCGTTATATGATAATGATCTGTTGTAAAATTGTATACTCTATTACATCTGTTGTGTTGACAAAGACCTTGTTCATATATATAATTAGAAATCTTGTCAACAAACTGTTGACGTTAAGGGAACTTTTAAAAAGTTCATTCTTAGAAAAAGGGTGAAAAATATGAATAAAGAGCTATTAATGGAAAGTGCACGTAAGATGAAAGTAACGGCATACGTACCTTATTCCAAGTTCCCAGTTGGAGTAGCATTATTACTAAAAGATGGTACTGTAATTAATGGAGTAAACGTAGAAAATGTTTCACTAGGTGCAACTAATTGTGCTGAAAGAACAGCTATTTTTACCGCTATATCGAATGGTTATAATAAGGGTGAATTCCAGGCTATAGCTGTTGCAGGTGATACGGTAGATTTTCTTCCTCCTTGTAGTATTTGCAGACAAGTTTTAGCGGAATTTTGCTCACCTGAAATGCCAGTTTATTTAACTAATGAAAATAAAGATATATTAGAATTGACACTAAAGGATTTGCTCCCTTACGCATTCACAGATTTAGAAATGTGAAAAAGATTGAACGTTTATTATAAAGATTGATAAAAATCACCTCTTCAGTTACCCTATGAGGTGATTTTTTTGCTTTTGACCTCGGGGGAAGCTGTCACCATAGAGTGACAGACCCCTGATTTTAGCCCCAGGCAAGGGATGTAAAGTATAGTGAATATTGCGGACAAAAAGAGCCACTTGAGCGGAGTTTAGAGCCACTGAATGCATGAAATAGGCCCACCGAGGGCGGAGAGTGCGCCAGTCGGTGGCTAGCGTCACGTTTTAACCTTACGGTTAAAGGCTTTATTTACTTCTCTTAAATCCGTGTCTTTCACGCACAGATGAAGGGTTTGATTTCCTTCCGGAAGAGTTAAAACAAGTCGTCCCAAATTTTCATTATATCTTGTACGATTTGTCGACCTACTCCGATCAAGACATAAAAGGCGTCGCCCAGTTACAAATATTATTTAGCCTACTTAGAGATATCTATACAAAAAATCCCGAAGAATTAAAACAAACAATTTTTAAGGCGATGGAGGCGTTACGCGCACTAGAGAAAGAAGAGACCGCGATAGCGTATGTCGAAACGCTGTTGCGCTATGTTTTTAGTGCCAGTGATGCATTCACAAAACACGATATCCGTGATATAGTCAAGACATTAGAAAAGACTTATCCGAAAGGAAGTGAACGCATGAAGACGATTGCTGATGTACTTAAAGAAGAAGGTAGAGAAGAAGGCAGAGGAGAAGGCATGGTGAACATGTTGTTGACAATCCTAAGTGAAAAATTCACTCATATACCCGAAAGTTTACAAGAAAAAATAAAAATGTCAGATGAACAAACGCTCCAGACAATTGCGGTGAATTTGGATGACATCCAAACGGCAAAAGACTTGAATAAATACTTATAACAAAACCATACGATGTGTATGAATTGGTTAATATATCCTGAAGGTTTAAGTGTTCGATTATCAATCTGATAGGAGATAAATAGCCCTCTGTACCAAGTAGAAACTTGATATAGAGGGCTATTTTTCTGTCTAAAGATACGTCGTCATGATGGCGCTAATTTTTTTCTTTTTACATATCGATTGGGATTAGAAAGGCGTTTTATCCCTTGTGTCGTTATCTTAACAACGGTAAAATAACAGGTCCTAATAAACCAACAACGGCTAAAATAAGCAACACCCACCAGAGGATAGCTGAGACGTTGCCATTCATTTTAAACCGGCGACGTCTTTGCCAGCGGTTAGGATCGAAGTTAACCCCACTTGCATGTGTGCGTCTAGGACGTGGTCTAGGTCGACGGTAGGGGTTGACGTTATTCACTAGAAGTGGTCCGAAACTAAAACCACCGACTAAGCCAAACACGTGACCGGGAATGCTGACATTTTGCTGAATGAAGGTCATGACTAAACCAATCATCACATAAGTTAAGACTAATTGTCTGCTGGCGGGGTCGATAAGTCCAGGTGTGAAGAAAATCATGTAGACAATCAGACCAAGCATTCCGTAAATAGCCCCACTAGCTCCGAGTGAGAGAGTCGTCGAATCCATGGCGATTAAATAATCGAACACATTCGCGAAAATACCCGCACCTAAATAGAGTACGACGAATTTCACTTTACCTAACATCTGTTCAAGAGCTGGGCCAAATAAGACAAGAGCAAAGGAATTGAAGAGAATATGGGTAATACCTTGCCAGTCATGAAGGAAAATTGGGGTGACTAAACGCCAATATTCGCCTTGCCCAACGAGCGCATTCATTCCAATCCCTTCATTTAAAATGATAAAACCAAGAGATGTTTCAAAATACATAAGTAACCAAATAACGACTTGAATAATGATAATGCCGGAAACGACCGGGTAATATCTGAAAAAATCACGTAACGATTCAGTTCTAAAAAACATAATAGGCTCCTTTTCTTCTTCAAAATCAATTGTTAACCTATAAAGAAGTATACCGAAATAAACGCTCAACTTGCAAATCTGATATACTATAAGTGTGAAAAAATTTATACTTTATAGAAGAATAGGTGACAAAAATGATTAGAGGCATTGGCATAGATATCGTTGAAATAGCCCGAATAAAAATATTGATCAAACGTAATCCCCGGTTTATTGAAAAAGTACTCTCAGTGAAGGAACAAGAAAAATACTGGACATTAACATCAGACAATCGGCGTGCGGAATTTGTGGCCGGCCGTTTTGCGGCCAAAGAGGCACTTGGAAAGGCATTAGGGACAGGGCTAGGGAAACTAAGTTTTAGTGACATTTCAATCTTAAATGACGCTCTTGGTAAACCTGCCCTGCACTTTATCGGTGATGATTTGTACAAGGTACATGTTTCTATCTCCCATAGTCATACGTCAGCTGTCGCAAATGTTGTCTTAGAATCATAATACAGGTCGTTAGGACATAAATTACAGTAAAGGCAGGAGGAAGCGAATGAAGTGTTTGACGAGTGAAGAGATGCGACAAGTGGATATGTTGGCGTTTAATGCTTATCATATGCCAGGAGAAGTTTTAATGGAAAATGCCGGGCGCGCGATTGTTGAGGCAATGGTTCAAGATCTCATAAAAAGTGATCGTATTGTTGTCGTTGTTGGGCCAGGCAATAATGGCGGCGATGGTTTTGTTGTGGCGCGCGAGCTAAAGAATAGGGGTTATATGGTAACGGTTATTCAGACGGTCACAAATGATAAAATTTCAGGAGAAGCGAATGTGCATTTAAACGTCATGCAGCGGTTTAATGTTGACATCATTTATGATTTTCCTGATGCCGTACAATATATACATGAAGCAACAGTCATTATTGATGCGTTATTTGGTACAGGGTATACTGGACCGATGCGCGAACCGATGCACGGATATGTCGCTCTGATGAATGATGCGAGGGCCCCTATTTATAGTATTGACGTTCCAAGTGGTGTCAGTGAAACAATCGGATCAATGAGTGCTGTCGTAAAAGCTACTAAAACAGTGACGATTGAAGCGCCTAAAGTGACCGCGTATATCGAGCAAACCGCCCCCTATTATGGTGAGTTAACCATTGTTTCTATCGGCTTACCTACACGTGAATTAGATAAAATTAGCCGAACGATTTGGCAGGTGTGTCACGTTAAACAAACGTTAAAAAAGCGGGAGCGGTTTGGACACAAAGGCACCTATGGTCACGTCTTACTTATTGGCGGTAGTGTCGATATGCCAGGGGCGATTCAGTTAAGTGCACGTGGCGCGTTAAAATCTGGTGCTGGGCTCGTGTCGGTTATGACAGAACAAGCAGCGCGTCCTTTCTTGCAGTTACCACATGAAGTGATGTACCGCTCACATGATGAACTTACGCCACAGTTATTATCTAACTACCAAGCCATTGCTGTTGGTATGGGGTTTGGATTAACTGATGAAAAACTAGCCCTGTTTTACCAAATATTAAAAACAGAGGTCCCACTCCTTATTGATGCAGATGGATTAACGTTGTTAGCGCGTGACATCAGTCGTCTAAAAGAACGGCAGGGACCGACGATACTAACGCCTCATCCTAAGGAATTCGCCAGACTTACAGGGTTCTCAGTAGATGTGATTAAAAACGATCCTTTTACATTGACAAAAGCTTTTGCACAAGAACACGGGGTGTATCTTGTGTTAAAAGGCACCCATACGATTATCTCATCACCGAGGGGTGAACAAGTTATTAATACAACGGGGAATTCAGCACTAAGTAAAGGTGGCAGTGGAGACATTTTAAGTGGCATAGCGTGTGTGCGTATAATGCAAGATGAGACGGTGTTGGCAGGTCTTTGTAATGCTGTATACTTACACGGATATGCGAGTGACATTGCTGTAAGAGAAGATTTTACCGCTTTTGATATAACCCCAACAGATGTAGTAGATAGCCTAAGCAAGGCTTATCGAACCTTTATCGAAAATCCTGCCTAAGTGATTAATAGGTAAAGGACGTGGACATCATAGAACGACGACGGATTATGTTATTAAGTAGTTTTATATTTATGTTGTTGTTGGTTGGTTGTAAGTCTCTGGATGCCGAGGATGTGTTTGAAGAAATCATTGAAGTAGGTGAGAACTTAACGACTTATCAAGCGGAAGCCGATATGCAAGTGCTCACCGCAAGTGGAGAAGAGCATGTGTTACTTCGTGTCAGTCGATCGGATGATTTTTATCATGTCGATTTAACTGATGAAGCGAGAGGGTTAAAACAAACGTTAGTCCGTAATGCGGATGGGGTATACTTATTAACAGAAAATGAAACACCAGAACCGTTTCGAATGGATTGGCCTCATGACCGGCCCCAACTTTACTTGTTGTCTTCTGTAATAGACACATTAAAAGCTATCCAGAAGCGCAATTTGAAGAAAATGATGACACATATATGTATACGATTCAGGCACCGCTAAAGGAAGACCCAGATCTAACGATACAAACATTAACGTTTGATAAAGAGACATATTTACCGGTGGAAGTATTCGTAACAAATGAAGCTGAAACAAAACACGTGTCAGTAAAATTTCAGTCGATTACGGTCACACCTGACTTTGAAACAGATTTGTTTGACGTTGTGCTGGAAGAAGAAAGTCCGCGTGATGACGAAGTAGAGACCGAAGAACAACAGGAAGACGAAACCTCTGGTTGGTATTACCCGACAGAAACCTTTAATCAAGCGTTAGATGAGACAGAGGAACGGTTGGTAAATGGCAAAAGCGTTGTTATGATGAGCTATACGGGAGATCAACCCTTTACGCTTATTCAAGTGAACAAAAGTCAGACAAGTAGTGTTGCAGATGTCTTATCAGTCATTAAAGATGGCGCGTCGTTTATGAGTGATGATGCTGGCTTTGTATGGGCGAATGAAACGACTGAGTTTTATATTGCCTCAGACAGCCTAACGCCAGAAGAAAAAGAGGCCATCGCGACATCTGTTGAATGGGTAGAAAATAAATAATAAAATTAAATGCAGGAGTCAATCTTTAGAAATTGAAGTAATAGTGAGAAAGGAAGTCAAACAATGCAGTACCGAAATGCACAAGTCATCGTTGATTTACATGCCATTAAAGAGAATATTCAGTTGTTAAAGAGCCAGTTACCAAGAAAGACCGAGATTTTTGCCGTTGTTAAAGCGGATGGCTATGGTCACGGCAGTGTTGAAGTAGCGCAAGCAGCTTTAGCCGCGGGTGCATCTGCTTTATGTGTTGCGATATTAGAAGAAGCTATCATATTAAGAGAAGCGGGGATCGATGCGCCTATTCTCGTCATGGGATATACCGATCCAGCTTTTAGTGGTGAGGCAGAAAAGTTAGACATTCAACTAACAGCTTTTCAACTTGATTGGTTAGAAGAGGCGAAGCGACATATCACCCAGCAACTAAGTCTGCATATGAAGTTAGATACCGGTATGGGGCGTCTCGGTTTAAGGACTGTTGAAGATGTGTCCGTCTTTTTAGATGCGGTTGATGATCCGTTATTTAACGTTGCCGGTGTCTTTACCCACTTTGCTCAAGCGGATGCAGCTGATGATGCTTACTACCGTTATCAAGAGGCGCATTACCGTGAGCTCATTCAACCGATTAAACAGCGGTATCAACAGTCGATTATTTATCATACTGGCAATAGTGCCGCTAGTATGCAGTTTCCGTCAGACATGTATGATGCAGTAAGATTTGGCATTGGGATGTATGGTTTGTATCCGTCAATCTATTTAAGAGATCATCCCCCTTTGAATTGAAACCGGCACTGTCTTTAACGACCCAATTAGTTCATGTAAAACAACTCCCGCAAGGAGAGATGATTAGTTATGGACTGACGTATGAAACAAAGGCCGATGAATGGATTGGCACCATCCCCATCGGTTATGGAGATGGAATTCAACGAAGGTTTCAAAATTTCGATGTCTTAATTGATGGGAAACGGATGCCGATTGTCGGTAGGGTGTGTATGGATCAATGCATGGTAAAATTAGATAGAGCTTATCCTGTTGGGACGAAAGTGACTTTTATTGGATTGGATAAGGAAGATAGGATTACCTTAGAAGAAGTGGCTGAACATTTAGGCACAATTAATTATGAAGTCAGTTGTTTACTTACTGCACGATTACCGCGACGGTACCATAACTAAAGTAGGTACGGATGCTCAGAAAAGGGCAAAACCTCTTGAAATCAAGGTTTTATCTATGTTTTTCCACGAATAAATTTTAAATATCTGTCAATTACACCTTTAATTCTAGGCGCTTAGATGATATGATAAAAGGGATCATAATTGAACAGGAATCGTGTTGGAGGTGTTGGTTTTGTCAATGGACATGCAGGAAGTTGTTGTCAAATTACCTGACTATTTAATGGATGAAGTCAAGGGTGTAATGACAGAAGAACAGTGTAACTTTGAAGATTTAATATTTAAAGCAACAAAGTGCTACCTCGAAGAACGAAGAGAAAGACAGATCCGTGAGGATATGAGACAAGGCTATTTAGAGATGGCCAAAATTAATTTAACCATCGCTTCAGAAGCCTTTTTAGTTGAACAGGAGGCAGAGCGCCTAGTGAGTGGGGTGTAAAGCGATTGACTTTGATTGTAAAGCGCGGTGATGTATATTTTGCAGACCTTTCACCGGTCGTTGGTTCAGAACAAGGAGGGACCAGACCGGTGTTAATTATACAAAATAATATTGGCAATCGATTTAGTCCAACGGTGATTGTCGCAGCTATTACCGCCCAAATTCAAAAAGCTAAATTACCGACCCATGTTGAAATTGATGCGGAAAAATACGGTTTCGAAAGAGACTCTGTGATTCTTTTAGAACAAATTCGCACCATTGACAAACAACGCTTAACAGATAAAATCACCCATCTCGATCAACCGATGATGGATAAAATTGATCGAGCGTTAGAGATTAGTGTCGGTCTAGCAAATATTTAA
This sequence comes from Halolactibacillus sp. JCM 19043, assembly GCF_001310395.1. Lineage (NCBI taxonomy): Bacteria > Bacillati > Bacillota > Bacilli > Caryophanales > Bacillaceae > Halolactibacillus > Halolactibacillus sp. JCM 19043. Next base: position 9,383 of record NZ_BAXD01000025.1, on the reverse strand, counting down.
GGAAAGGAAGTACTTGTCTCTTAACTTAGAAGTTGGCAAGTGCTTTTTTTTAATTGATCAAAAGGTGGTGTATCCTTCAACTATTAATAAGTAGAAGGTGCCAAACAGAATGAAAACATGCTAATGACTATTAAAATAACTGAAAGTTTAGTAAAATAGAGGATAAGAGGTTTAATTTGGATGTTTTGTTTTTTTGACTCAATTAATGGTAAAGTAGAGATACGGAAGAAATTTTAATGTATTTTGCAACATACATATATTATATGAAAAGGTGGTAATAGATGTGCCGAAACGCGTGGATAGAATCGTGTTGGATAATAGCGATATTATTATAAAAAATTGGCTAAAAATCGTATCAGAAAATCGTCAAAATGATTATACATCATCGATTTCTGATGAGTTATTTCAAAGTACGAATCGAGAATTTGTGAATGTCATTTTTGATAGTCTAGGAAATGGCGGAGGCTTGACGACTGAATTAGAATCATTTTCAGAACGATTAGTGAACTTAGGTTGGCCACTTAGTTACTTAACGGACGGTTTGCAAACGTTCCGTCGAGTGACCATTGATTTTGTCTTGAGTCAACATGATCAAATTGATACCGATTTCTTTTCGATTATCTTAGATCGAGTGGATACTTGGGTGGATCCGATCATTAATAAATTAGTGAATGAATACTCCGGCAGTTGGGAGCATACCGTATCACTTCAGCGAGTTGCACTTCAAGAGTTATCCGCGCCACTCATTCCGGTCATGCGAAATATTACCATTATGCCGCTCATCGGGACGATTGATACCGAACGAGCGAAACAGATTATGGAAAATCTATTAGATGGTGTGATTAAACATAATGCTGAAGTTGTGTTGATTGATATTACTGGCGTACCGGTTGTTGATACGATGGTCGCCCATCACATTATTCAAGCAGCAGAGGCGGTACGTTTGATTGGTTCAACGTGTATTCTTGTCGGTATTCGACCGGAAATTGCACAAACCATTGTTAATCTCGGTATTGATTTAGGGAAATTCCCAACCAAATCATCGTTGCGTAAAGGATTTGAAACCGCATTAGAATTAACAGGACGAACGATTCATCGCGAAAAGAAACAAGAAACCATTGTAGAAGACATTATGAATCAACTATCAAAGGGGTGAACACATGCGAATTCCAATTTTGAAACTGCATAACTATTTACTTATTTCTATTCAGATTGATTTAGATGACCAGTCAGCGATTCAATTTCAAGAAGACTTACTGAACAAGATTCATAAAAGCGGTGCAACAGGTGTCGTCATTGATTTAACTAGTGTCGATATCATCGATTCATTTATTGCCAAAGTACTTGGTGACGTGGTGACTATGTCTGATTTGATGGGAGCGAAAGTAGTTCTAACCGGTATTCAACCTGCGGTCGCTATGACGTTAATTGAACTTGGCATCCATATGCAAGATGTTCAAACGGCCTTAGATTTAGAACAAGGGTTGATAAAACTTCGCCAGGAACTGGAGGGGTAATGATGGAATTGAAGCCCTGTGTAAATATACGACAAGAGTGGGACATCGTTGGTGCGAGACAATTAGGGCGTGAAAAAGCAAAGGAACTCGGCTTTGGGACCGTTGACCAAGCACGAATTGCGACAGCTATTTCTGAGTTAGCCCGTAACATTTATCTGTATGCTGGCACCGGTAAAGTTTACTTTGAGACGATTGATCACTTAGATAAAAAAGGTTTAAAAATCGTCGCGGTTGATGAAGGACCAGGGATTCGTGACTTAAGTCAAGTCATGCAAGATGGCTATTCAACTTCGGGTGGATTAGGTGCGGGCTTACCTGGTGTCAAGCGCCTTATGGATACATTTGAAATCAACTCCGAGTGGGGTGAAGGAACAGAAATTACTGCGGTTAAATGGGTAAGATAAGTTAATAGGGGGGTGATCAGGTGAAAAAAGAACGATTAGATTTAGATGATTATCGAAAATTGTTGAAACAATACTTATTGACGCATGATGAAACAGCACTCTATCAAGCGGAACAACTCAGTAAGCTATCCGTTCAACATAATGTTTCACCTGAAGAAATTATTCATGTACACATTGAGGCGCTAAAAGAACTGTATCCAGAGTTACAACAAGAGGTAAGTGATTCGCTCAATTTCCTCTTGGAGGCGATGATTTCGTATGGACTAGCCTTGCAAGAATACCAGTCATTACGTGAAAAACAATCAGCGCTAGAATCTGAAATATCAGTTGCGGCGAATATGCAGAAAACCCTCCTTCAGACGAAGAAACCGACCATCTCTGGTTTAGATATCGGGGCCATTAGTGTCCCTGCCAATCAAATGAATGGCGATTATTATCACTTTATTGAAGGGTCTGATGGGACGCTCGGCATCGCTTTAGCTGATGTGATTGGAAAAGGTGTGCCAGCGGCGCTTGCGATGTCAATGATTAAGTATTCCATGGATAGTTTTCCTGAACAATTAAGACAACCCGCCCAAATATTAGAAAGTCTTAATCGGGTCGTTGAGCGTAATGTAGATACGAGTATGTTTATTACGATGTTTTATGGTTTGTATAATACGAACAATCATACGTTTAGTTTTAGTTCGGCGGGACATGAGCCAGGTTTTTTCTATTTTAATAAGACAGAATCATTCAGTGAAATTAAGGCGAGAGGGCTTGTGCTTGGGGCGACCTCGGATGCGCGTTATAATGAAGAAGCTGTCACTATTCATGATGGAGATGCGATTATTCTGCTTACCGATGGGGTGACAGAATGTCATTTAGGCGACCGCTTTATTGAACGAGATGAAGTATTAGAAGTCATTGAACATTACTTACACCTTCCGGCTCAAGAAGCGGTAGAGAAGGTGTATAAACATTTTGAACGCCTACAAGATTTTCATTTACGAGACGATTTCACGTTGATTATTCTAAAAAAAGAAACGTGAAGTGTGTTTACTCTTTAACGAATTAGGGTAATACATAAAGCAATTGACATGGCGGAAGGAAGGTACAGAATGAATATTAATTTATCAATTGATGTCGTAGAAACAGACAATCAAACAGTATTAACCGTAAAGGGAGAAATTGATGCGTACACGGCTCCTTTATTAAAAGAAAAACTTTTACCAGCAACAGCCAAGGAAACGGAAAAAATCATTGTTGATTTAAATGATGTGACTTACATGGACTCAACCGGTTAGGTGTCTTTATTAGTGCATTAAAATCAGCAAAAGAACATGGCTCAACATTAACACTCGTGAATCTACAAGAACGGGTACACCGCTTATTTAAAATAACGAGTTTAGACTCAATTATTGAGATTGACACAACAATACGGGGTGGAGAATAGAATGGAACATTTTGATTTTATTGAGATGAAGTTACCGGCCAAACCAGAATATGTTGGGGTGATTCGTCTAAGTGTTTCTGGAATTGCTAACCGCATGGGATTTACCTATGAGGATATTGAAGATCTAAAAGTAGCTATTTCTGAAGCCATGACGAACGCCACCACACATGCGTATGAAGAGAATGAAGGCGGAGAAGTAACGGTAGGTTTTGGTTTATATCGTGACCGTTTAGAAGTCATGGTGGCAGACCATGGTGGGAGTTTTAATTTAAGCGAAGTGAAACAGCAAACTGGACCGTATCGACAATCAGAACCGATTGAAAATTTACGTGAAGGTGGATTTGGACTATTTCTTATTGATGCATTAATGGACAAAGTAGAAATTAAAAGTGACTATGGCGTCATTGTGTTAATGACGAAAAATCTTCCTACAAATGAGGTGGGCATTGATGACGACCAAATCTCAACCAGTCAATAAGCGTGGAGATGAGGTTTACCAATGGATTGCACACCTACAAAAGAATCCCAGAGATGAAGAAATTCAAGAAAAAATCGTCTTAACCTATCAAGATCTTATTCGTTCGATTGCACGAAAATATGCGAAAAACAATTCCATTCATGAAGATCTTGTGCAAGTAGGGATGCTTGGGTTACTAGCGGCGATTCGTCGTTATGACCCGACATTAGGTAAAACCTTTGAATCTTTCGCGATCCCTACAATTATTGGGGAAATCAAGCGATTTATTCGTGATAAGACATGGAGTGTTCACGTTCCACGTCGTATTAAAGAACTTGGACCGAAAATTAAAAAAGCAACAGAAGAATTGACGACAATCAATCAACGCTCACCGTCGGTTAAAGACATTGCGACTATCTCGAAGTAACAGAAGAAGAAGTGTTGGAAACGATGGAAATGGGTCAAAGTTATAAAGCACTTTCTGTTGATAAAAAGATTGAAGCAGATTCAGATGGTTCAACGGTATCGATTCTTGACTTAATTGGTCAACAAGATGAGGCATTTGATCAAACGGACTTACGCATGTTGTTAGAGAAAGTCTTGCCAATCTTAACCGAGCGTGAACAGAAAATTTTACAATACACCTACTTTGAAAATAAGAGCCAAAAAGAAACGGGTGATTTACTCGATATTTCTCAGATGCACGTATCGCGGATTCAACGACGTGCCCTGTTAAAGCTGCGTGAAGCACTGCAAGCGGATGGGATTGGGGTTAATGACTAATGACAGTTTTTGACCACGTTCATATTTCGGTGTACCAGAAAGCGAAAGTAGGGAATTATTATTGTGGCGATAGCTATTACTATACCGAAACAAACGAGGGATTTCTTTGTGTCGTCGCGGATGGCTTAGGTTCGGGGGAAGTCGCAAAGGAATCGTCACAAGCCGTGATTGATACAATAAAGGAACATCCTAACGCCACAGGTGACGCTCTCGTGAAGTTACTTAATCACGCGCTTATTGGTAAACGTGGCGTCGTCTTAGGGATATTGCGCCTTGATTATCATGAACAGGTGTATTCCTATACATCTATCGGTAATATCGGACTTATGACGATTGATCAAGCGACACTAAAAAAGCGAAACATACCAATCTCAGGATATCTCGGTGTGTACCCGCGCAAGATGAAAGAAGTACGTGATCGGCTTGAGGCAGGAACGTTATTCGCCGTCTTCTCTGATGGTGTACATGCGAAAGAACTGTCACATGTGTTATTTCAATTAGATGATGTACATGACGTGACCGATCAGTTTCATGACAGGATGGCTCATAAACGCGATGATGATACAACGTTAGTTGTTCTGAAGTACTTACCGAATCAAGGGCAATAATAGAACGCATTTATTAAGGAGTGAAGGGAGACCTTTGCTCCTTTTGTGTTTTTTAAAAAGTTTGGTAAAATAAAGAGTGAGAACTGGAGGAATGTCAAATGACAGTAGAATTAGCTAGCCATTTATTAGATATGGTCGCAAAAGATGTGAAAATTAATCAAGCGACAGTAAAAGAAGTCATTGGGTTATTAACAGAAGGGAATACCGTTCCGTTTATCGCACGGTATCGTAAAGAACAAACCGGTGGTTTAGATGAAGTTGAAATAAAAGCGATTGAAGATAGGTATCAATACATAACGCAACTAGAAGAGCGGAAAGAAGAAGTACTGCGCCTCATCGATGAACAGGATAAGTTAACCAAAGAATTGGCAGACGAAATTAAGCGGGCAACACAGCTACAACGTCTTGAAGATTTATATCGCCCTTATAAACAAAAACGTCGGACGAAAGCGACAGTCGCAAAAGAAAAAGGCTTGGAGCCACTTGCTGAGGCGATATTAAATCAAACATTGTCTGATTTAAATCAAGCGGCACATGCCTATATCAATGAGGAACATGAACTATTAACGGTAGAGGATTGTTTGGCTGGAGCGAATGATATTATTGCTGAGTGGATCAGTGATGAAGCGAGTTACCGTGAACGCATTCGTAAGCTGACGTTAACAGACGGTAAGATTGAAACGGCAATAAAAGATGAGACGATTGATGAGAAAAAAGTTTATGAAATGTATTATGCGTTTGAAGAAAAGATTAAAACATTAGTGAGTCACCGGGTACTAGCATTTAACCGTGCAGAAAAAGAAGGCGTTATTAGAGTAAGTGTGAGTGCGCCTGTCGATCGAATTGAAACAGATCTTAAGCGTCAGGTCATTCAACGAAAAACAACGCCGGATGTGGCGTTTTTCTTAGAAACAGCCATTAGTGATAGCTACAAGCGTTTAATGGCCCCGTCGATTGAACGTGAGATTCGCTCAATATTAACAGAAGAAGCAGAAGAGCAAGCGATTGATATCTTCGGTAAAAACTTAAATAATCTGTTACTTCAACCGCCATTAAAAGGCCGAACAATTCTTGGGGTCGATCCAGCTTTTCGAACGGGTTGTAAGCTAGCGGTCATCGATGAAACGGGTAAAATGTTAAAAGTAGGGGTTATCTATCCAACGGCTCCTCGTAAAGATGTGTCGGGTGCAACGAAAACGGTGCTAGACTATATTAAGCAGTTTGATGTTGATTTAGTCGCCATCGGTAACGGAACGGCGTCACGAGAAACGGAACAATTTATCGCTAATGTGATCAATGATAGTGAATTAGACTTGCCTTACCTTATTGTGAACGAAGCGGGGGCAAGTGTGTATTCAGCATCAAAACTGGCAAGAGAAGAGTTTCCTGACCTCCAAGTCGAAGAGCGAAGTGCGGTCTCCATTGCGAGACGTGTCAGTGATCCGCTTGCTGAGTTAGTCAAGATTGATCCAAAATCGATTGGTGTTGGTCAATACCAACATGATGTCAGTCAAAAACGTTTGAATGAAGCTTTAACTTTTGTTGTTGAGACGGCGGTTAATAAAGTCGGTGTGAATGTTAACACCGCGTCTGAATCTTTACTACAGTATGTGTCGGGATTAAGTAAGACTGTGGCTAAAAATATTGTGAATTACCGGAATGAAGTAGGAAAGTTCAACTCGCGCACGGAATTAAAGAAGATTCCGCGTCTCGGACAGAAAACATACGAGCAAAGTATTGGCTTCTTAAGGATATTAGATGGCAAAGAGCCATTAGACCGGACGCCGATTCACCCGGAAAGTTATAAGGAAACAAAAGCATTACTGAAACAAATGGGGTATACGACCAAAGATTTAGCGAAAGATACACTCATTAAAGACCTTGATGTACTTGATATTAAACAAACGGCTGAAACATTATCGATAGGTGAATTGACGCTACAAGATATCATCAAAGCATTAAAGAGCCCAGAACGCGATCCACGTGATGCTTTTCCGCAGCCACTATTGAAGAAGAGTATTCTATCGATGGAAGATTTAACACCAGGGCTAGAGTTAGAAGGCACGGTAAGGAACGTGATTGACTTTGGTGTGTTTGTTGATATTGGCGTGAAACAAGATGGGTTAGTTCACATTTCAAAAATGGCCAATCGCTTTGTGAAGCATCCAATGGATATTTGTTCTGTCGGGGATGTTGTCACTGTATGGGTCGATAGTGTAGATACGCAAAAAGGGCGTATTGCGTTAACGATGATTCAACCAGATCAACAAGTGAAAGAATGAGTACTGAAAATAAGTAGCGGAGATAAACTATAGAAGAGACGTATAATAAGCATGCGGATTATTTAATCCGTGTGCTGATTATAATGAAATAGGTGAGATGAATGACGAATGAAGAATTGCAACAACTTGTAGAAGAACTGTCGCGTGCATATTTCAATAAACCGTTCCGTCATCAGGCGATGTTTAACTCGCGACTTAAAACAACGGGTGGACGGTATTTACTGAGAACGCATCATATTGAAATTAATCCTAAGTATCTGTTAGAGTGTGGGTTAGACGAATTAAAAGGTATTGTGAAACATGAACTATGTCATTACCACCTACATCTAGAGAATAAAGGCTATCAACACCGAGATCGGGACTTTAAAATGTTAATGAAACAAACCGGCGCACCCCGCACTGTCAAATGTTGCCTTCATTAGTAGGTAAACAACGTGTGCGCTCACATAAGCGTTATTTGTATACATGTCTGTCATGTGGGCAAAACTATGAAAGACGAAAGCGAATGAATCCTGACCGCTATCGTTGTGGTCGGTGTGAAGGGCGCTTAACAGAACAAGTCCTTCAACGTTAAATGAATGAGGGAAGTAAAAAAGAATAAGTTTTTATAAAAAACCTATTGACGAATACGAGCTAAATATGGTAATTTTATTTAGGTCGCAAGCGCGATGGTTCAAATAGAGTTAAGTGATAAAGAAAAACAATTTTCAACAAAGTTGTTGACAACTTACTTCATATATAGTATATTATTAAACGTCGCTGATGCGGCAAATTAATATTGTTCCACAGTAGCTCAGTGGTAGAGCAATCGGCTGTTAACCGATCGGTCGTAAGTTCGAATCTTACCTGTGGAGCCATTTCGGAGAAGTACTCAAGTGGCTGAAGAGGCGCCCCTGCTAAGGGTGTAGGTCGTGTAAGCGGCGCGAGGGTTCAAATCCCTCCTTCTCCGCCATTGATTTTTTGAGATTAATGGCCCGTTGGTCAAGCGGTTAAGACACCGCCCTTTCACGGCGGTAACACGGGTTCGAATCCCGTACGGGTCACCATCTAATTTTATATTGGTCCGGTAGTTCAGTTGGTTAGAATGCCTGCCTGTCACGCAGGAGGTCGCGGGTTCGAGTCCCGTCCGGACCGCCATTTTTATTGGGCTATAGCCAAGCGGTAAGGCAACGGTTTTTGGTTCCGTCATGCGTTGGTTCGAATCCAGCTAGCCCAGCCATTTTATTTTTTGAGTAATTAAGATAGAATGCTGATCCCTTTAAAACATCATGTTTTGAAGGTTTTCTATTTCTTACCCATGTTTCTCAGAGAAATAATGAGCCATTAGCTCAGTTGGTAGAGCATCTGACTTTTAATCAGAGGGTCGAAGGTTCGAATCCTTCATGGCTCACTTTTTTATTCTTGACCTTGCTTATTAAGCGGTCGTGGCGGAATGGCAGACGCGCTAGGTTGAGGGCCTAGTGGGTGAATAACCCGTGGAGGTTCAAGTCCTCTCGACCGCACCAAAAAAGTTCTTGACTTTCGGTGCTAAACATAATATAATAGTTAACGTCGCAAATTTAGCGCCCGTAGCTCAATTGGATAGAGCGTTTGACTACGGATCAAGAGGTTAGGGGTTCGACTCCTCTCGGGCGCGCCATAATAGATTGATGCGGGTGTAGTTTAGTGGTAAAACCTCAGCCTTCCAAGCTGATGATGAGGTTCGATTCCCTTCACCCGCTCCATTATGGGCCTATAGCTCAGCTGGTTAGAGCGCACGCCTGATAAGCGTGAGGTCGGTGGTTCGAGTCCACTTAGGCCCACCATTTATTTGACCATTGAAAACTGAATAACACACACAGTAATGTTAAGAAATAAAGTAAGACAAGCTAGTGCTTGAAACCAGAGTAAAGTATTG
>NZ_BAXD01000024.1:0-54341 GCF_001310395.1 Halolactibacillus sp. JCM 19043 | reverse complement strand
AATAAGTTGTTATTGATAATAAGGGAAGCGTAGTAGCCTGATATATCAATTTGCATATAAAGCCCTTCACCTATATATTTTTCTTTTGCAGCATGCAGACCACCAAAACCATACGTATGATCTAATCCTGCTAGTTTATAAGTAAGACTTTCTTTTTCTAGCGCTTCATACGCCAAACCTTTATTGTAGGAAGCTTCAATATCTTCATAAAACTGAACAACATTGACAGGTAATTCCCACTTACTTATACGCTCATCATCATAAATAATATTTAAACGTTTCTCGTCACTTTTGGGCTTAGCTTTTAATACTTCAGCTGCTAGATTCGCCTGTGTTTTTCTAACAGATGCAGCCGGCAGATTAAATTCTTTTACAATCTGGAATTTAGCTGAAAAGTAGTGTTCACGTTCTTCAAATAATTGCTTTGTTATGAGGACATCGTTTTGACAATAACTAAATGTTAGTTCAATCTCCCTTTGTGTTAGCGGGCGATTAATTGAGAAATCAACTGGTGTTTCAACTATGCTTAAACCCAAATTCGCTTGCGCTTCTTTTAAAGAGAGGCTTTTTAACTCTTGCATAACATCTAACGTGATAGGGTTTTGTAATGATAGATTAAACTTTTTACCACCGATGATTTTTTGAGAGGTTTCATATGGATCTATATCACGTAAAACAGAAGCCACAATCTTGTCATCATAGTAGTAATTGTTATAACCAACTAAGTAGCTTACACTGGACAGGAAATGCGTTAGCGCATCCCTGTCATTGTGTATTTTAGTTACAGCCCCTTCATCATCTATAAAAACAACTAACCAATCATGTTTAAACACTTTAAAATTATAAAAGGTAAACATTTGTCATCATCCTAAAACGGTGCTTCTTGCAATGCTTCCCAATTTTGAAAAGTACCTTTTTTGTTTGTTTTTAATTCGATCATGCACTGATTACCTACACCGGATTTTAACGTCTCAACAAGTGCCTCTTCATCTTCGAAATCTTCAATGCTTAGATCAACATCTAAAATAGCCGCTGTCTTCATTGCTCGCTTCAAGTTAAGTTGCATCATCTTTTCATTTGAGAAAAAGATATTTCCAAAGTATTTTCTATTCTCATAACCTTCATTCAAAATTTCAAATTCATAAGACAACCATTCTGTGCCATTGTCATTTGGCCCTTGCCATTTCACATCAATAAGAATGGCGTCATATAGTCCATCTGGTAGATTTTCAAAATCGCCACCTACTGCATCTTTCTTTGGATCAAAACCTTGTTCTAAAATCTCTGCCGCCATATCTTTTAAGTTCATCATTTATTTCCCCTTTTTAGTTAAAATTTTTAATAATTTCATACATTGTTCTTCATCAAACATTGCTATATGTGCTTGCTCTTTTGATACACCTATTACATGAGCCATCCATTGATATGCTTTACTCCTAGACATCTGTTTACTTTTCCACAGCTTGTCAAAATGAGTATGACAACATTTTCTCAATACGCGTAGCCTTTTATCGGCCATTGTTCCAAGTGGTGTGTTACCTTTGCCGTGGGTACCTACACGTGCATCGCAGCGCCGACACACGTATAGATTAGTACCATAATCACGACCATAAAATTGTTTACTGCTAAGGAATTCTGTATCACCATAACAGTAAGGGCATTTCATCATTTTGTTACAGACCTCGGTGGTCGAGCTGGTCTTCTAGTTGGTGTTGTCGTTTTAGTCTGATCTTGTTCGGGTTCCGATTGTTCTTGAACTTGTTGTTCAGTTTCCTTTTTAGGATTATCTTCTCGAGCCTCAGCCTCACGTTCTTTTTTGTTTAACTTTTTGTTCGGCTTCTTGTTGCTTTTCTTGTTGTTCAACAATCGCTTTTGCATCTTTAACAGATGTCTTCTTGCTCTTGTCATAAGCACCAATAACGGTATCTAATAAACTACGAATGGTTTCATCATCGACTTTATCGCGAGTATAATTTTTACGCTTGCTTTCTACTTTTCGGATATAGTTTTTGCCTACTTTGCGACAAAGAATAGTGTAATCTGAATTACCGTTGACAATGTTCATCCATTTCATTTTCAGACTCGGCACCTGTCTCGATACATCGTTCTCTTCAATGGTGATACTACGAGAAATGTAGATGATATTAACTTTCTTTTTCATGCTTAATTCTTTCAGTCGCATAATGAATACACGGACCATCATCTCAATCATGCTATGGCCTTTACCCCAGCCGATATCTCCAACCGATTTCACATTGTTTTCTTCGGTTATCTCCTGTTCAAAGAGCGTGATAATATCATCAATTGTATCGATAACAATCGTTTCAAATGTGTGTTTGGTTCCTTGGAGCTCATCAATGATATCTGAAATTAACTCACTAGCACTTTTGGTAATGTCACCTTTACTGTTTCTTTGGTGACTAATGTTGATCGAGGGTGTTTCAATCATTTCTGCGTTACCGTCTGTGTTAAGATTTAACGGATTCGGAAACTCTTCGGAAAAATAAGTTTTGCCATTCATTGTTTCTCCGAAGATGACAAAATTACGTGGCGTTTCTTTCGATACTTTCTTTTTATTTTCTGGTAATAGACCCATAATTAATTTTCCTCCTTGACTTTAAATTCAATATTTTCATTTCTCATGAACTCTTCCAAAGCATCTAATTGCGACTCAGTACCAATGACTTCGTATAGCTCAAAATAGGTTGGTTCGTCCGCTTCTTCAACAACTTTTTCCGTTTCTTTTTGCTTCTCTGCTTTTAATTCTTCAATGCGATTTTCTTCTTTCTCTTTATCAACCTGCTTTTGAATTTCATCCTGAGCATCATCAAGAATCTGCGTTTTAATTTCTTTTACATCCTTGTGATTAAGTAAGTGAATATAGCTGCGCTTGTTAAATTCACACCATAACGATTATTTGCAATCTCTACGGTGCTCTCAATGACATCTTTATCCGCTTCCGCTTTCTCATGTTTCATCACTAAATGATCGGCAACAGTTTTTAATTCTTCTTCCACAGATTTCAAACTTTTGCTCTTAGCAAGATAGCTATCCTCAATGATCAATTCTTCAGCAATTGTTTTATCTAGACCGGCATCTACAAAACGATCAATGATTTCTTGTATGTCTTTTCGTTTCTCTTCTTTGCGGTTGTTCTCAAATACGTCATGCTGTTCAACTAAAGGGTTAATCACTTCATCAAATTTTTTGTTTAGTTCTTTGCACTGATTTTCAAATGCTGTCACAGGAGCGGTTAACTGTTTCTTCGTTTTTAACCGGTATTGATCAACGGCCTTTTTCCCTTTACGAAGCTCAGTAATTGTTTTCTTGCATTCTGCAGCATCATCTTCCGTGAATGTTAAACCCTCATATCTTTTTAGGTTTTCTTCAAGTGCTGCTTCTAGCTCTTTATAGTTGAACTCAACTTTGGCTGGTTCAAATTGTATTGTTTTCACTTGCAATTCATTCATCTCATCATCTCCTTTTACTGTTCTGTTATAAAAATCGTGTTCGCTCGCACCAGGATGTGACTTTAGATATTCGCAACCTTCCCAAAATTTTTCAATTGCCACGAACATATCTTTTATAAAATGATCATCACGCGGTACCTGTTTGATTTTTAATCTTTCACTATCAAATTCAGCATTAAAATCTTTTGGCCTTTCATAAAGCGCCAACCAACCTTCATTACATTCGAACTGATACATATACAATTGCATTTGCGCCTTGTACGCTTCAATTGTGGGTGTCTTACCGTGTGTTTTTATCTCAAGTATCAATTGTTCATTTGAGTCATAACCATCTGTATTACTTCTTAAATTGTCTTGAATACGTGTATCTTCTTTAAAATTAGTTCCGCGCACGAGGTTCACGTATTCACGTATCTGTGGCTCGATGATGTTTCCGTATTCGCTATACTCATTGCCTTTAAATTCAGACTTAACTATGCCTGTTTTTTCAAGAGCCAGTTCGTACATTGACTTGAATTTGTTTAGTCCTAGAATTGTAGACACGTCTGAACCACCGATATATTTATGCCGGTTTTCTGTTACGTTTGGTCCTGCTTGAGTTGTGATACTCATACACCAAACTCCTTCCTGAACAAATCTTCCGTGAAGTCTTTCTTTTGCTTGAGTCGATCATAGATGTCTTTTTCTATCGTTCCTTTTGTGATGTAGCGATACACCGTCACCTTTTTTTCTTGGCCATTCCGGTAAGCTCGGCCAAGCGCTTGTTCATAATCTTGATAGCTGTACGTTGGTGTATAGAAAACAACTAAATTCGCATATTGAAGTTCAATCCCTGCACTACCTGCCATGTACTGCACAAGTGTTACACTGTTATTCAACGTACTCCAGCTATCCTTTTTTGGTAGTTTAGTAGCTTGGCCACTCACTTTCGAAAATCGTTTTCTTTAATTTTTTCATTATCTTTTTAAGTTGCTCTTTTTCTTCCTGGTAATAGTAGAAGAAGATAATATTTTCACTCGTACCTTCCGCCAGCATCTCGGAATACTTTAACTTTTCCGATTGATTAGCATGAAACCTCAAGCCGTGTTGTAACTTGGGTAGCGTATCAAACGCTTCTAGTTCACCATTAATCTCAAGTACACGGTCTTTCTTAAGTTTTTTGTACTCTGGGCTACTCTTGAATTGGACATCCTCAAAAATCAATGGTGGTAAATCTAGTGCCTCATCTTTTGATAGTTTGATAGAAAATGATTCAAAACGTTGTTTTAATTCTTTTTCTTTATTCCAACCAACAATTCGCTCCATCTGTCTTCCGCCGTACATAACAGGTTTACCGGATCGGTATAGAGGTTCTTTTATTGCATAATCCCTCTCAAATTGCGTTTTGTTCTTCTCAAAACCAAACATGATAAAGTAGTTGATGGTATCTCCCCAACCGTTGCTGGCAGGCGTTGCGGACAATAAAAGAAAATGTGTACTGCTTAAAGCTAAAAACTTCCCTGCTTTACCACGTTGAGAGGTTGGCATTTTAATATAATGACACTCGTCAAATACGACAAAGTAACCTTTATATTCTTTCCATCGTTTAGCCAACACTCCATAAGACAACAGATCATAGTCGACTTCTATGCCATGTTTTTGGGACACGAGAGCCATATCGCGGTCCCAACCGCCCTCTTTAATTTTTTGTGGAGGGGCTACAATAAGTAATGGTTCACCTTTTGTATGTCTCAGATAGTGATATATGGCCATGATTGTTTTCCCTGTGCCTGTATCTGCCGCAATAATATAATCTTTTTCAATGCTATTTAATAGTTTTTTTTGAAAGTCATACAAGATGGTTTGTTTCAAAATAGCGCTTCGTCTCTTCAAGGGATCTACTAACAAAAGCTAATCCACCTGCCTCACTAATTGCATTAATATGATACTTTTGCAATTCACTTATTTTTCCGCCTTCAGGACGTTTTACTTCAATCGCTACAAATGTGCCTTTTACACAAGCAATAATATCCGGTGTTCCCGCTTTAGAAAACATGGATCCATGCGTTTTTATATGCCAGGCACCAATACTATCTAAGTAGCGCTTAATTTGATTCTCAATTCGTTTCTCTGGACCTTGTGCCATTACGAACGACCACCAAAGATTAATTCGATATCTGACTTCTTGGCCTTTCTAGCATTAAGTTTCTGTGCTTGATCCTCATAATAGTAACCACTTAACTTTTGCGACGTGATTCTATTTCCTTCGACTAATTCAGCCACACCGACAAGATCAAGTTCTTTTTGTGGGACATTCAAATCATTAGATAGTGCTGATTTATCAAATTTTGTTGTTCTTGCTAACTTAACGGTAAGGACATGTGGGACATCCTCTTTATAAGCAATGACATTTCCATGTTTTAAGATATGTTTAATAATCTTTTCGGTCTTAGTATCGATAGTCTCTTTCAATCGTGTACGTTGCTTTTTTAAATCTTCTATTTCTTGATATAAACCATTAATTTCGGATTGCTTTAAATGTGTTTGAACGTTAATATCCATTTCTAAATAATCCCCTTTCATGCTATACTAAGTGTGTGATTTTTCTTTGAGACTCGTGTTGGTAGCGCGAGTCTTATTCATTTCTGTAGATGATAAGTGCGTCTACGCCCCATTCATCATGCTGTGCACTGGCACTAAACTTTATGTCAATGATTTCAGCATCCGGCTATTTAATAACCACCGATTGATCTCATCATCAATATGTTCGCCTGCTATTTGCTTCACTTTTAATCCTGCAGCTAATCCCAATTCCAACGTCTTCACCTCCCTTCAATAAACTTCAATAAAGTTTAAGCTATCAATCTCCTTTTCCGATAAGCCATTTTGCTTTAAATATTGAATAGCTTCATCTTTAGTGTTGAACCTTTTAACTTCTCCGAAATCATCGAGGATGTACTCTAAGCCATTAATGGTTATCCCATTTACAGGTCTAGCGATAATACATTCGTTCACCTCTTCATCTCCCTTCAAACTTTCACGAATACAATCCATCTTGTTTTGCCTCTCTGATCTCCAAACAGCGGTTTATAATCTAAAATTTCCAATACGTCTGTTACCGGAATTTGAACATCGGACCATTTAAATATCAGAGTTCCGTTTTTCTTCAAAATTCGCATACATTCATCAAACCCTTTTTTTATATCATCTTTCCAGGTAACTTTATCTAACTGCCCGTACTGTGCTTTCATGATAGATTTCTGTCCCGCCCATTTTAGATGTGTGGATCGAAAACAATTAAATCAAATATATGATCATCAAATGGCATATTTCTAAAATCGCCAATAATGTCAGGACAAACATTTACTTTTTTATTGTGAATCTCGAATTGTTCTTCGCGAATATCCATGAATGTCGTATGTGCGTTATCTTTATCAAACCAGAACATCTTACTGCCACAACATGCGTCTAAAATTTTCATACCTAAAACCAATCCCTGCGCTTTTGAAGCATTTGATCAGTAAGCTCTCGCTCTTTTATTTGATTCAGTAAACTTCTTATTACATCTGTCTCAATTTTCTTGTGTTTTAATTTATTAATTTCTTTTAGACAGTGCGTAATTTTTAAGCCGCATAATCGCGCTTCTTCATTCTTTCCTTCCATGGACAGCTGAATAGCTTGAAGCGAATTACCGTGCACAGCATTAATTAGTTCACTTAATTGGTTATGATCTCGTTTTAGATAATGTTGTTCTATGCTCATTTTGTTCCGCCTTTCTAGCTAATAATTCATAAGCTCGTTTTGTTCTATCGTTTAGAGGCACCACATAACCATCAATGCTATCCCTTACCGTTCCGTCAGCCATAACATGCTTAATTTTAATCATTTATTTCTCCCTCCTTCTTAGGCCCAACGCTCATTTGTAATAGTTTTATATAGTGACCAAACGTCGGGGAAGGCAACTTTGAAAGCTTCAATGCGCAAATGTCCTTGCTTTGGAATATCAAAGACTGATTCCATGTCCGTCATCAACGCTCCGAGTCGATACTCTTTAATCTTTTTATCATTACAAGCTTTAACTTCATCAAAACGTTCGCTAAATTTTTCTAAATGTTTCTTGTCGTCCGTCAAAATATCGTACATATTAGTTACCGCCTTTTCTTTTGATTTTCGTATATAATCCTGCGTAAGCTGGCCATCCGATATCGTCTTTCACTGTTAACAATGTTTCATGCGTGTGCTTTTCGAATCGACACTCGTTGAAGACTTCAATGCTGTAGTCACGTGGAATCTCAATGATTGAGTTGTCTTTTTTGAGTTGTAACTTTAATGTTTCATTATTATCAATAACTAAATGACCAAGCTCGTAGTGATCTATATGGTCTATTAAATCTTGATAACGATTCATGAGTTCATCTCCTGTTTATCTTCCTGTGATTTGATATATTCACGTAGTTTTTCTGTTCGTATACGTCGATTATTTCCAATCTTAAAAGAAGGTAATTCACCACTCTTACACAAGTTATATATAGTGTTTTTATGAACTCCCAAATAATTCGCTACTTCATCAGAAGTTAAAATATCGCTTGCTCCTTCTAGAATGTTGTTCATGATATTCACCTCTTTTCGATAACTTGTAAATTGTTCGTCATTTAACTTCTCCCTTCTCCAACTCTTGCAAAACCGTTTCAATCGGTCCGATTTGCTTCGCTGGATTTCTGCGGCCATTCATAATGTCTGACATATACGGTTTAGAAATCCCAATCTTTTCTGCTAACCAATTTTGAGTCTTATCATGTTTAGCTAACGTGACACGGATTTTAATGATAAAATCTTGAGACATTTAACCACACCCTTTCTATATTTTTATGTAAGCTAATAAAATATGCTAACTTCCATTGACATTTTTACGCAAATGTTTTAAAATCAATTCATAGCTAAATAAGCCTAGAATATACCTATTAAATCAACGTTTCTAAGTTTGGCGACCTCGAAGTGTTTGTTTTTTATTAGGGGTTTTTCTTGTGCTTGTTAGCGTATTAAATTAGCTTACACAAAATATATTAAAACATTTGCGTAATTTTGTAAAGGTTTTTTTATGCATTTATTTTAATTATTTTGGGTAGCGTATAGGAGAGTGTTGATATGGCGCTATTTGAGAGATTAAAATATTTGGCTAATAAACAAGGTAAATCAATTAATGATGTAGAAGACGATATGGGTTATTCAAAAAATACTCTTTATCGCTTAAAAAAGACTAACCCTAGCTCAGAAAAGTTAAAAGAGATTGCAGATTACTTTAATGTCTCTGCTGATTATTTACTTGGCCGAACAGACCAGGAATATTTAGATGAACCAGAAACAATTGCAGCGCATCATGACAGCTATAACTTTACAGAGGAAGAATTAGAGGAAATCGAAGAGTTCAAACGTTTTGTAGCAATGAGACGTGAAGCTCGAAAATCGAAAGGGGATTAAATATGACCCTGTATGATAATTTGTTAATCGAATGTGACGAAAATGATATTGAAGTGTACGAAATGAAAATGGGGACTAAAGGTTTGTATAGCGATAATGTTATTTGGATTAATAAATCAATAACCGGTATAGCGAAAAGAGGGTGTGTATTAGCCGAAGAGCTAGGACATCATTATACTTCGGTCGGTAATATACTTAATCAGTCTAAGACGAACAATATAAAACAGGAAAAACGTGCCAGGTCATGGGCCTATGAAAAAGTTATACCTTTAAACAAATTTATTGAAGCACATAAAAATCTAATTTCAAGTAAATTTGAGCTAGCTGAATTCTTATCAGTGACTGAAGATTTTTTAGACGAAGCGCTAGAACGCTATAAAGAGAAGTACGGTTTGTTTGTAGAATTCAAAGGTTTTACAATCCGTTTTGAACCACTAGCAGTTTTCGAATGGTTTGAATATAAAAATTTTTAACCCACAAAAGAACAAAACGTTCGTAATTGAAAGGAGTTAGAAAATACAATGAATAAAACAGCGATTTATGTGCGTGTGTCAACACAGGAACAAGCGATGGAAGGTTACTCAATCGGTGCACAAACGGAGAAGTTAAAAAGTTATTGCAGCATAAAAGATTGGACAATTTATGATATCTATACTGACGCTGGGTTCAGTGGATCAAACATGGAACGGTCTGGTTTAACTAAGTTGATTCATGACGTTAGACAAAATAAAATTAATAACGTTTTAGTATACAAACTAGACAGGCTGTCACGGTCGCAAAAAGACACGCTGTACTTGATTGAGGATGTCTTTCTAAAACATCACGTTAACTTCGTATCAATTAATGAGAACTTTGACACTTCATCCCCATTCGGAAGAGCTATGATTGGCATATTGTCAGTCTTTGCGCAATTGGAACGCGAACAAATTAAAGAACGATCGCACATGGGGCGAGTGGAGCGGGCGAAAGAAGGATATTTCCACGGCGGTGGGTTTATACCAATTGGATACGACTATGTAGGTGGTGCGTTGATTATCAATGAATACGAAGCGATGCAAGTCCGAAAAGTATTTAAACTTTTCTTAAATGACACACCTATCGATCGCATACAAAAGACAATGAATAGTAAGTATACTTATAAGTCAGGAAACTGGGGGAGTCATAGCGTGGTGCGTAATGTCATCACAAATAACTTGTATATAGGTAAAGTTACGTTTGGCGGTAAAAGCTATGATGGGAAACATCAGCCAATTATTGATGAAGAAGTATTTAACGAGGCGAATAAACGTTATGCTGCTAGGAGTAATATAAAAGGTAAGTCCAATCCGTTCAAGTCTAAACACTTGTTGACCGGACTTTTATATTGTGGGAATTGCGGAGCACGATATTTTGCCAAAGGAAACTATAGCGGTCGAGGCGAGAATAAACGCTATTACCCCTATTACACTTGCTACTCACGTGCAAAGACTAATAAAAATCTTGTCGTTGATCCTACTTGTAAAAACACTAGTTTTGCTGTGGTCAAGTTAGAGCCAATTATCATCGAGGAGATTAAGAAATTAGCGTTCGATCCATCACGTATTAATGAAATTAAAGGTCAAGTACCTAAAAAAGAAAACGACCAATCCATTATCGAAAGCCGGATAGCTGAACTCGATAAACAGATTAGTCGAATGTTAGACCTATATCAAAATAATAACATGCCGTTCGATAAAATTACAGAACGAATTGAACATCTCAATGACGAAAAATATCATCTTACAAAAGATTTAAGGGATATTGACATTAGTGAGCCGACAATCTCAACAGACAAAGCTATCGAGATACTTAGCCGTGCCACATACACCTTTGAAAACGGGACTGTTGACGAAAAGAGAAATTTAATCCATTCTCTCATCGATCATATTTCTATACTGAACGGCAACATCGAAATTCAATGGGCCTTCATGTAGGGTTATTATTTTTCTTTTTTGATAAGACTACAAATAGTCTCGACGTGACTCGTTTGCGGAAACATGTCTACCGGTTGAATCTGTTTCACGTCATAATGATCGGCTAACATTTTGACATCACGCGCTAATGTAGCCGGGTTACATGAAACATAAACAATCCGTTTAGGTCCCATATCAATCATGGCTTTTAGTAAGGCTTCATCACAACCTTTACGCGGGGGATCAACGACAATCACGTCAGGTCTTAATCCTTGAGCCGTCCACCAAGGCATGACTTTTTCTGCTTCACCGACGACAAATTCGGCATTGGTAATATTATTAAGTTCAGCATTTTTCTTCGCATCATCAATGGCTTCTGGCACAATTTCTACACCGTAGACCTGTTTTGCTTGTTGGGCTAAAAAGAGTGAAATCGTCCCAATACCACAATACGCATCAATGACCGTTTCTTTACCAGTCAGTCCAGCAAAGGCGAGTGCTTGGTCATACAAGACTTTCGTTTGATCTGGATTCACTTGATAAAATGACTTAGCTGAAATGGCAAACTTCACATCACCAATCGTGTCATAAATATAATCTGACCCATACAACGTGATTGTTTCTTTACCTAAAATCACATTCGTCCGCTGACTATTCACATTTTGGATGATTGAATCAATTTTCGGGAAAGCTTTGATAATCTCGTCAAGCAACGCTTGTTTATGTGGCAATGTTTTCGTTCTTGTGACGAGTACTAACATTAATTGACCCGTTTGTTTTCCGCGTCTGACAACAATGTGACGCAAGGTGCCTTTATGAATCTTTTCGTCATATGCCCGGATACCGAGTGAACTTGCGATCGCTCTTACTTTTTCAACAACGGTATCATTCACTTCATCGGTAATGATACACGTCTCCATGCCGTCAATAATTTCATGGCTTTTCTTTCGGTAAAAACCAGTGATTAATTCGCCATTTTTCTCACCGACAGGAATTTGAACTTTATTACGATAACGCCAAGGGTCTTCCATCCCGAGTGTTGGTTTGACTTCAACATCGGTAATATGGGCAATCTTTTTAAAGACATTCTCGACTTGTTGGCGCTTCATCTCAAGCTGCATCTCGTAATCCATATGCTGCAGCTGACATCCCCCGCACTGATGATAGACCGCACATGGTGGTTCTACTCGGTGAGGGCTTTCTTTTTTTAGTTCAACTAATTTACCAATCGCGAAGTTTTTCTTCACGAATATGATCTTAACGTCAGCCTCTTCCCCAGGTAACGTATTCGGGACAAAGACGGGATAACCGTCTAATTTCCCTACCCCATTCCCTTCATGGGTCATATCTTCAAAACTTAACGTAATCGTTTGATTTTTCTTTACAGGTGCGTGCTTACTCATTATTTTCAACGTCCTTTATCTTCATTTGCTGTTGTAAGTGTAGCAGAATCTCACTATTTTTAAAAGTCCTACATTCGACAGTATTTCCCGGGAAATACAAAAAGACTCCTTAAAGAAGGAATCTTTTCTAACCTTACTCGGATGCATCCTCTGGAAACTCAATCGATTCGAGAATCTGTTTCTTTTCATCCGCTTCTTTTTGTTCATCTGTCGGTAAGATGCAGGTGATATGCTCTTTTAAATTAATAAAATGCCCTGGTAATAATCCCCCGAACTCACCATCACATTGAGTTGCATTGTTTCGTCTGTCGTGACTTTAATTTCACTCGCCGTCGCATGAAAAACATTTTTATTAGAGACATGTTGGCCTCTAAGTGCATCAGAAATCACGCGAATAAATTCAGCCACATTCGATTTCTTTAAGACAAATAAATCAAAGACCCCATCATTCATTCGGGCATCGGGTGCTAACTTTTCAAAGCCCCTACCGAATTCGAATTCGCAATTAAAAATAACATAATATCCTCTTCCATTACTTTACCGTCATATTCAATCCGCGTACGAATCGGACGGAGTCGCGGCAACATTTCAACACCTTTAATCACATAAGCAAGCTGACCGAGAACAGTTTTTAACTTACTTGGCACTTCATATGACACTTCGGTAATCTTTCCTCCACCGGCAATGTTAATGAAATAGTGATCGTTAACCTTACCAATATCCAGTGCTTCTTTTGTCCCATTTAAAATACTTTGGACGGCTTTATCAATTTGACGCGGAATTTTTAATGCCCGCGCAAAATCATTCGTAGTACCTGCAGGGATAATCCCAAGCGTTGGTCGATGCGGTTGTTCGGCCATGCCAGAGATGACTTCATTAATCGTGCCATCGCCACCAACCGCAATAATTAAATCATAACGTTCTTCACAGGCAAATCGCGCCGCCGTTGTCGCATCACCTTTTGCGGTTGTTTGATGGGCAGATGTAATAAATCCTGCTTGTTCAAAAGTCACTAAGACATCGGGAAGCTTTTGTTTAAACCCTTCTCTTCCTGATGTTGGATTATAAATAATTCGTGCACGCTTCATGATTATCCCCCTTACTCCTTCTATCTATATATATGTTTCATTTTTATAAGTATCACGTCAAAATCATATCACTTTTCACATCAAAAGGCTATCAATAAGTGATTGATAGCCTTTTGTCGATAAGTATTTCTTTATGTTTTCGTGTTTATCGTTTATTAATCTCTTGCATCAAGATTTTATTTACCATTGGTGGGTTTGCTTGACCTTTAGTCTGTTTCATTACTTGACCGACTAAGAAACCAATCGCTTTATCTTTACCATTTTTGAAATCGATAATCGATTGTTCATTCTGGTCTAAGATCGCGGTAATAATGTCTGTTAGTTGACCTTCATCTGAAATTTGAACTAAGCCTTTAGCTTTGACGATCTCATCTGGTTACCACCATTTTGAACGAGTTCACTGAAGACTTTCTTCGCCATCTTAGATGAAATCGTGCCGTCTTCAATCAACGTAATCATGCGCGCAAGCGCTTCTGGTGTCATTGGTAGATCATGCAGTTCTTTTTGTTCCTTGTTAAGGTAAGCTGACACTTCACCCATTAACCAGTTCGACGCTTGTTTCACATCGGCCCTGTTTTAATCGCTGCTTCAAAGAAATCAGACATTTCTTTCGTTTGTGTGAGAACCATCGCATCGTAGGCTGGTAAGTTTAAGTCTTCGACGTAACGCTTTTTACGTGCATCTGGTAACTCAGGAATTTCTGCACGAATCCGTTCTTTCCAAGCGTCATCAATGTAAAGCGGCACAAGATCTGGTTCTGGGAAGTAACGGTAATCATCTGATCCTTCTTTAACCCGCATCAGAATCGTCTCTTTTGTTTGTTCATCATAACGACGGGTCTCTTGAAGAATTTCGCCACCTGACATCAACACTTTTTGTTGGCGCTTCTCTTCAAATTCAAGCCCTTTTTGAACAAATGAGAAGGAGTTTAAGTTTTTAAGTTCTGCTTTTACGCCAAATTCATCCTGTCCGATTGGACGAAGGGAAATATTTGCATCACAACGAAGGGATCCCTCCTCCATCTTACAGTCAGAGACGCCAGTATATTGAATAATATTCTTTAACTTTTCTAAATACGCATACGCTTCTGCTGGTGAGCGTAGATCTGGTTCCGATACGATCTCAACGAGTGGCGTCCCTTGACGGTTAAAGTCAACAAGAGAATACCCTTCATCCGTGTGCGACAGTTTACCAGCATCTTCTTCTAAGTGCAGACGCGTAATACCAATCCGTTTAGTTTTACCGTCCACTTCGATATCAATGTAACCATTCTCCCAATCGGTTGGTCAAATTGTGAAATTTGATACGCTTTTGGGTTATCAGGATAGAAATAGTTTTTACGGTCAAATTTTGTATCTGTTGCAATCTCACAATTTAAAGCCATCGCGGCTTTCATCGCAAAATTTACAGCTTCTTCGTTCAAGACAGGTAACACACCTGGATAGCCTAAATCAATCGGGCTAATATTTTCGTTCGGTTCAGCACCAAAGTGGTTAAAACTTGGGCTAAAGATTTTAGAATCTGTTTTTAATTCTACGTGGACTTCTAGTCCGATAATTGTTTCAAAGTTCATTTATTTTGCACCTCCCAAATTTGGGCGTTCTTTATGATGTTCCGTTGCTTGTTCATAGGCATAGGCTGCACGGTAAATCGTTTTCTCATCAAAGTGCTTCGCAATGATTTGTAACCCAATCGGTAAATGATTGTCTTTACTGAAACCACATGGAAGCGACATACCTGGTACACCCGCAAGGTTAACCGGAATCGTTAAGACATCATCAGCATACATAGTGAGTGGATCATCAATTTTTTCACCAATCTTATAGGCTGGTGTTGGTGATGTTGGTCCAATGATCACATCATAGTCTTCAAAGACTTTGTCAAAGTCTTGTTTGATTAATGTCCGCACTTGTTGAGCCTTTTTATAGTACGCATCATAGTAACCTGAACTTAGTGCGAATGTCCCAAGCATAATACGACGTTTCACTTCATCGCCAAAACCTTCGCTACGTGATTTTTTAAAGAGATCAATTAAGTTCTCCGCATTTTCTGCACGCTGACCATAACGAATCCCATCAAAGCGGGCAAGGTTGGCACTTGCTTCAGATGAAGCGAGTAAGTAATAAGCAGCAACAGCATATTTCGAGTGTGGCAATGATACTTCATCAACCGTTGCGCCTAATGATTTAAATACCTCAAGGGCTGCTTCAACTTTTTCTCGCACTTCTGGTTGAATGCCTTCTTGACTTGATAAATATTCTTTTGGCACAGCAATTTTAAGACCCTTCACACCGTCTTTAAGCGCGTCATGGTAGTTAGGAACGTCCACATTTGCTGACGTTGAATCCATGTTGTCATGGCCAGCAATCGCTTGTAAGACATACGCATTATCTTCTACTGTTCGTGTGAGTGGTCCGATTTGATCAAGGGATGAGGCAAACGCAACAAGACCAAAACGGGATACTAAGCCATACGTCGGCTTTAATCCAACAACCCCACAAAATGACGCCGGTTGACGAATCGAACCGCCGGTATCTGAACCAAGTGAATAAAACACTTCACCTGCAGCAACAGAGGCAGCTGAACCACCACTTGACCCGCCTGGGACATAATCCGTGTTCCATGGGTTACGTGTATCGTAATAACCTGAATTCTCCGTTGTTGAACCCATCGCAAATTCATCCATGTTTAACTTGCCAATGACAACTGCTTGTTCTTTATTTAACTTCTCCATAACAGTTGCATCATATAACGGATCATCAAAATTACTCAAAAATTGACTCGCGCACGTTGTTCTTAGGCCCTTTGTGACAATGTTATCTTTAATCCCAGCTGGGATACCATATAACGGATTTGTTTTTTCGGGCATATTTTCATCTAATTGCTTCGCTTTTTCTAACGCTTGTTCTTTATTTAATGTTAGAAATGATTTGACTTCATCTTCTACTTCATCGATGCGGTCAAAAGATGCTTGTACAAGGTCTGTTACCGTCACTTCCTTACTATGTAGCTTCGCTTGTAGCTGTTCTAACGTATAATCAAATACTGTCATGTGAATCCCCCCTACTCTAAAATTGTTGGTACTTTAAATTGACCATCTTTTTGATCTGGTGCATTTTTCAGTGCGTCTTCTCGTGTGATCCACTTACGTGGCTCATCTTTACGCATCACATTTTTCAAATCGAGTACGTGTGTGGTTGGCTCCACACCTGTTGTATCGAGTTCATTTAATAACTCTGCATAATGAATGATATCACCTAATTGTTTTGTCATCCTATCGACTTCTTCTTCACTTACCGCTAAACGTGCTAAGTGAGCGACATGTCTTACTTGATCTTTTGAAATGTCTGTCATTTCATTCACCTCCGGTTATGTTACGTCCCTTTATTTAAACATACTTATGATAATAGCAAACTTTTCATAGTTTAGGCAACTACTCTATCAAATTATCTGAAGATTTCAGAAGTTAGCGTTATTCATAAATATAGACGGTCGCTTTCTCTGCATCACGCTCTCGCATAATGAGACTCTCTTGCTGTTGATCTGACTTAATAACCACTTCTAAGTCATAATGGGTTTGAAAACTATCCATGACTAAGCCGTACACATATTGTGTAAAACCATTGATTTCTGCTTGACCTTGAAAAGTGAGTGGAATCTCTAATGTTAGTTTTCTTAATTGATCACCTTGATAAAAGCCTTCCCCTACTAAGCCAACATAATTCGGAAAAAACTCACGAATATCCTCTTGGAAGTCAGCCACAATCGCTGATAAATCCGGGTCTACTTCTCTTGCCCGCGCGGACGGAAATAGCACGTACTCTTCTTCAATTGATTCCCAACCGCTCACATTACCAGACCCGGCGTCAACCACTGTTTTAGCAACCATATGGCCGGGGACTAAACTGTTACGCGCTGCTTCTTGATAAATCGCAACCATTATTGGCACATCCATTAAGCCGTCTTTTTGACGCAAACGGGTAACCGCTTCTGATGCGACACGCTTCGCTTCTGTCATCATCTTTTCAGTTGAAATTGATTCATAATAAAATGGTCCGCCTATTTCTGTTTGAAACTGATATTCTGATTTCATCGCAATTCCTAGAGAAATACCTGCCAGTTTAACCGTGTCTTCTTCTGTTCGTACTAAAAAGTTTTGTTCTAAAATATGCGTTAAATATTTTGGATTGTCTCGTTCATCTGCCAGTTTCTCTTCCAATGAGCTGTCCTCTGTGTAAGAGACCGCTGGATTGAGTCCATATTGTGATGCTTCACTGTAGCGCTCAAGCCAACTATATAATTCACTGCGTCCAATTTGTTGACCTTCTTGAAAGAAGTAATCGTCAGGATCAAACACATCCGTTGAATGACGTCTTAAATCATTTTCAAACGCCCGGATATCAATCCGATTGGCGATTTGATTCGTCGTTACACCACGCGATTCACTTAGACGATATGGCAACAAGACTTGATAATCTGATTCATCGACTTGATAGTTTGGGATAATCGCTGTTTCTTGTTCCTCACCTGGCAACGTTTCATCAATTACTTCATCATTTTCATCATACTGCGGTGCACAGCCAACAACGATAGATAATATAATCATCGATATGAGTCGTTTCATGTAATGCCTCCTCTCTTTCATAATTGGTCAGTTAATGTCGTTTCATCCCAAATCGTAATGCCGAGTTTTTCAGCTTTATCTAACTTGGATCCTGCTTCTTCACCAGCAATTAACACATCTGTCTTTTTCGACACACTGCCAGTTACTTTAGCCCCTCGCGCCTCTAACAATGCTTTCAGTTCTTGACGTTTGTAATTTTCTAATGTACCAGTAATGACAAACGTCTTATCATTAAACGTTTCATCCACAACTTCCGGTGCTTTTGGGCCGGTATATGACATATTCACGCCTTGGTTCTTTAATCTATTCAGTAACACATCTACATGGGGTTCATTAAAATACTTAACGACGGCATCGGCCATTTTATCGCCAATCTCATCGACAGCCATCAGCGCTTCTTTGTCTTGTTGCTTTAAGTTATCCATAGTTTCAAAAGCGATGGCTAACGTTTTAGCTGCTTTTGAACCGATAAAACGAATCCCTAAACCAAACAATAATCGCTCCAATGAATTATTTTTTGACGCCTCAATGGCCGCTAATAGGTTATCAACGGATTTTTCACCCATGCGCTCGAGGTTTATTACATCGTCACGCTGTAAGTAATAAAGATCACTCACATCTTTCACAAGACCGGCATGATAGAGTTGTTCAACGACTTTCTCACCTAACCCATCAATATTCATCGCAAGACGCGAGACAAAGTGGGCGAGACCTTCAGTGAGCTGAGCTGGACACTGTGGATTCAAACAGCGCAGTGCCACTTCTCCTTCTAATTGAACCAGTTCTGAGTCACAACTTGGACATTGCGTTGGCATGTGAAACGGTACAGAATCGGCTGGTCGCGCATCTTCAATCACTCGCACGACTTCTGGAATAATGTCGCCAGCTTTTTTAATAATCACGTGATCTTTTAAGCGAATATCTTTTTCTTCGATAAAATCACCGTTATGAAGCGACGCGCGGCTGACGGTTGTTCCTGCGACCTTGACCGGTGTTAAAATAGCTGTTGGTGTGACAACGCCGGTACGTCCCACACTAAACTCTACATCTTCAAGTGTGGTGACGACTTCTTCAGCCGGAAACTTATACGCAATGGCCCAGCGCGGACTTTTTGCGGTAAAGCCGAGTTGTTGTTGGGCCGCTATATCATCGACCTTCACAACAATCCCGTCAATTTCATAGGAAAGGTTCGCACGTTTAGTTGTCCACCGATGGATATAGTCGATCACGTCATCCATAGACTGACACACTTCTCGTTCTTTATTTGTTTTAAAGCCAAGTGTCTCTAAGTAGGTTAAGTAGCACTGTGCGCCTCTTTTTCAACAGGCGCCGCGCCAACCGCATAAAGAAAAATATCTAAGTTCCGCTTAGCCGCCACCTTACTGTCGAGCTGACGAAGTGACCCAGCAGCTGCGTTACGCGGATTCGCAAACGGTTCCTCGTCATTTTCAAGTCTTGCTTCGTTTAACTTCTCGAAAGAGGCTTTTGGCATAAACGCTTCCCCGCGTACTTCTAACCGACCGGTTGCGTCTACCTTTAGTGGGATCGTCCGAATCGTTTTTAAGTTTTCAGTAATGTTCTCACCCGTCGAACCGTCACCACGCGTCGCACCAAGCGTAAACTGACCATCTTCATACGTTAATGAGACAGCTAAACCATCAATTTTAAGTTCACATACATACGGCACATCCGTTTTTCCGAGCGCCTCTTTTACTCGCCCATCAAAGAGGCGCAAATCCGCCTCATTAAACGCGTTTCCGAGCGATAACATCGGTGTTTGGTGGTCAACTTTGATGAAGGCATCCAACACTTTTCCGCCGACACGCACCGTAGGTGAGTCCGCCGTTTTTAGTTCTGGGTGCTCCTCTTCAAGTTTAATCAGCCGCTGGATCAGTCGGTCGTACTCACTATCCGGCACCGATGGCTGATCCAACACGTAATATTCATGATTATATTTAACAAGCTTCTCTTTTAACGCTTCGATCTCTTCTTTTACTTCCATCACGTTGGTCCTCCCGTTATTTTTTCGTTATTGGGGCAAATTGTGCCATGAGTCGCTTGAGTCCGACGGGTGCTGGGAAGGCAATGTCAAGCTCACGTTCATCTGGTTTACCGGATACTTTTACGACCGTACCCACGCCCCATTTTTTATGTTCTGCCTTATCCCCAACATTCCACTCAGCATGAGCGCCTGGTGACGGTTGTTTGACTGGACGACGCTTCGGTTTAGCAGGTGCCACGCCACGTGCAGGTAAACCAAACGGAGTGTCATCTAACTCAACGACATCATCGCCAAAGCCTTCGATTAAATCTTTCGGTATTTCATCAATAAACCGGCTGCGACCATTAAAGTTCGTGCGGCCGTACAATGTCCGCATATTCGCATGGGTCACGTGCAACTCTTTTTCAGCCCGGGTAATCCCGACATAACAAAGACGGCGTTCCTCATCCATTTCCTCTTCGTCCATCATGGACCGGCTATGGGGAAAGACCGTTTCTTCTAGACCGATTAAGAACACAACTGGAAACTCTAATCCTTTAGCCGCATGTAGTGTCATGAGTGTCACCTTATTATCGGCATCCTCACCGTCTTCTAACCGGTCAATATCACTAATCAGGCTAAATCCGTTAAAAAGCTAACCAATGATTGATCTTCTGCTTGTGCTTCAAAATGTTTCGTGACCGATTTAAATTCATTAATATTTTCAAGTCGTGTTTGGGCTTCGATTGAAGGATCTCGTTGATACATGTCTTCATATTCGGTCTCTTCTAATACATCATTCACCATATCGGTGGCACTTAAAAATGCTTGTTTCTTATACCAATTCATCACCATCTCGCTAAATTGCAGTAACTGATTGGTGGCTCGTTTACTTAAGCCAATAAAATCAACTTCTTTAATGGCGGTCATTAGAGAAATATCATGTAAATCAGCATAGTGCTGCAGTTTTTCTAAGCTTGTTTTACCAATCCCACGTTTCGGTTCATTGACAACTCGGCTAAAGCTGACATCGTCATCTGGGTTTGAAATGAGTCTTAAGTAAGCTAAAATATCTTTAATTTCTTTTCGGTCATAGAACTTCGTCCCACCGACCATCTGATAAGGGATATTTGCTTTAACGAACGTTTCCTCAATTGCACGCGACTGGGCGTTTGTCCGGTAAAGGACCGCAAAATCACGGTAATTAAAACGGCCCGCTCTCACCGCATCACTGATTTTATCCGCCACATAAAACGCTTCATAGCGTTCTGTTTCTGCCTCATGATAGATGATTTTTTCACCCTCACGGTTGTCTGTCCACAGATTTTTCTTGATCCGGTTTTTATTATGCTCAATCACCGCGTTAGCCGCATCTAAAATAGGTTTGGTTGAGCGGTAGTTCTGTTCTAACAGAATCGTCTTCGCCTGTGGATAGTCTTGTTCAAAGGATAAAATATTTTTAATATCTGCCCCGCGCCAGCCATAAATCGATTGATCTTGGTCACCTACAACACAGACATTTTTAAAGCGCGCCGCTAAGAGCTTCACTAACATGTACTGCGCATGATTGGTATCTTGATACTCATCGACATGGATATATTGAAATTTGCGTTGATAATAATGTAACACGTCCGGTACTTGTTGAAAGAGGACGATGGTCTGCATAATCAAGTCATCAAAATCAAGGGCTTGGTTTTTGCGCAAGATTTTCTCATAAGCCTTATAGACATCGGCGACCACTTTCGTGTAATAGTCATACGCCTCTTTCGCATAATCTTTCGCCGACAACAGTTCATTTTTCGCCTGACTAATCATACCTAACATCGCACGAGGTTCAAACTTTTTCGTATCGAGGTTTTGATTTTTCAAAATGTTTTTAATCACTGTCAACTGATCGGCACTATCAAAAATCGTAAATTGCTTACTATAGCCAATCCGGTCAATATCCCGGCGTAAGATACGCACACACATCGAGTGAAAGGTCGAGACCCACATATTTTTCGCATCTGGGCCAACAAGTTTTTCGACTCGTTCTTTCATTTCGCGTGCCGCTTTATTGGTAAAGGTAATCGCTAAGACGCTAAAAGGTGAGACGTCTTTTTCATCGAGTAAATAGGCAATCCGATGCGTGAGTACGCGGGTTTTCCCACTACCCGCCCCGGCCATAATAAGCAAAGGACCATCGGTATGTTTAACTGCTTCTTGTTGTTTTGGATTTAATCCTTGTAATAACGGATGGTTCACAAAAACGCCTCCTTAATTGAGCTTCACTGTTTTAATTGCTTGGTTAAAATCGGTATATAAACTATTGCCGACAACAATCGTATCAGCATATTGTTTCATTTCTTTGGCATCCTCACGTGTTCTGATACCACCACCGTAGATGAGCTGTGTCTTTGATAGCTCACTTGCCACTTTCTTTAACACGTCTGTGTCTCCTTTTGTACCTGAGTACTCCAAGTAAAAGACAGGTAAGTGGAAGAGGTGTTCCGCCATTTTCGCATACCCGACCGCATCTTCTACTGTTGGTAGCTTACAGTCTGCGAGTTTGTAGGCTTTAGCATCAGGATTCATAATACAGTAACCTTCAGCTACAAGGTCGTTAAAGGGAATCATCGGCCCGAACGATTTTATCGCCTCATGTTGCGTGTCCATCATCCATTTCTTCTCCGTACTATTAAGTACCATTGGAATGAGATAATAGTCAAAACCTGGCGTAACGGCTTCTATGTTTGATACTTCAAGTGCCACCGTCACTTCATAGCGACGAATATGACTAAGTAGGTCAAGCACACCATCTAAGGTGACGTTATCTGTTCCACCAACGATGATGGCATCTGTTCCAGATTCACAGACCAGGTCAAGTTCATCATCGGTTAAAGATTTTGCGGGATCTAATTTAAAAACGTGTTGCCACGTATCGATTGTCTTCATTGTTTATTCCTCCAAGACTTATTCATCATTTCATTATAACAAAATCTGTGCCAGCTATGTTGAAACGTACAAAAAAACAAGAAAAAATACGCCTTGTGTCAGCGTATTTTTCTAAAACACCTTATCTTTCATATTCATCATGACGTTCTTTCATTTGCACTTTTTCTTTGTTATTAAATCGTTGCATTCTTCGGGTTTCATCACAAATCAACTCATAAGAAAACTTAGTAATGCCATCAATATCTTGTTTCGCCAAATAGTTAACATAAGCAGCTTTATCCTTTGCTTGAATGATCAATGGTGGTAAGTCATGCTGTATTAATGCGTAATTCATCAACATCCGGCCAGTTCTCCCGTTACCATCTGAAAATGGGTGAATGCGTTCAAATTGAATATGGAAGTCCATAATCACCCTTAAAATGTCTCTATCTTTACTGACACTTTCTAGTTGATAATTAAGATTATCCACCCATTGCTGCATTAAGAAAGGTGTTTCCTTTGGAGATGCCGTTAGAAAATCAGCACCTTGAATCGCATTTTCACTTGTTTTGAATTGGCCTTTATCAACGAGTAATCGATCCATAAGTTTTTCATGGATATCCTTTAAGACAGTAAGATTTAATGGTTGCTTATCTTGCAATTGTTCAATGACATAAGCAAAAGCATCTCGGTGATTTTCTATTTCAAAAAATTCACGTCTACTATAACCACCAGGCAATGTATTATGTAAAATAATAGACACCGTATCAGGCAACGTTATCGTATTTCCCTCGATTGCAGACGAATGATGCGCTAAACGTACGAGAACATCTTGAAGATACTCTTCTAATTGACATGTATTCAGCATAATTATAACGCCCTTTCAATTGGTCTGAATTCTCACTAAGGTAAGCAGTCGCTATGAGTAAAGTAACCAAGTTAACCAGTCATCAACGTTCAAAGGTCTTCATTTTTTGATAACTCATCTTATCACAGAAATCGAATGACATCCGTTGAATGACTGGCACGTTTCTTTGATTATGATTTAAACAAAAAATTATTTTTCATCTGCCGGGTAAACGACCCCAATTTGACGACGGGCTTCATCTAACACTTTCATCGTTTCTAATGACGTATTAAACGTATTAATATCACTTTCTGTTTGCCCTGTTTTAATAAGTTCAGCAAAATGACGCGCTTCATATCCCATAGAATTAGTTAATTGTTCAAGAGAGCGCTCCTCTTTATGACCTTCTTTATCAACCAAGTGAATGCCTGACATATCACTCCATTTATCAATCACAATCGATCCGTTTTCCCCTTGAATTTCTGACGGGAGGGCGCTGTTGGTGATTTTAGAAAAGATCATATTGGCTTCTAGTTCATCATAGCTGAGTAAAACAGTCCCACTGCCATCGACACCTGTGTCTAACATCATGGCTGAGGCTTGAATCTCTTTCGGTTGACCAAAGAGCTTGATGATAGGATAAATCGTATAAATACCGATATCCATTAACGATCCATTGGATAATTCAGGTTTAAAGGCATTGAGCACTTCACCTTCTTTGTAGCGATCATAACGAGAAGAATATTGACAAAAGTTTGCGATGACGCGACGAACAGGTTTAATTTCTTCGATTAAGTCTTTGACTAAGTCAAAGTTAGGTAAATGTGTCGTTTTCATTGCTTCCATTAAAACGACCCCTTCTTTTTCTGCGACCGCAAACATTTTTTCCGCTTCACGCACGTTAGACGCCATCGGCTTTTCAACTAAGACATGTTTTTTATGCTCCATTGCCTGAATCGCTTGAGTCGCATGAAGTGCGGTTGGACTGGCGATATACACAGCATCGAAAGCGTCACTTTTAAAAAAGTCAGAGAGTTGAGTAAAGGTTGTGTCTACCTCGTACTTCTTTGCGAATTGTTTCGCTTTTTCTTCTGTTCGTGAGTAGACAGCCGTTAGCTGTAACTCACCCGTTTGGTGGGCCGCATCTAAAAAGCGGTCCGTAATCCAGTTCGTTCCTATCACACCTAGTCTCAACATTTATTCGTCCCCCTTATCCGCTAGTCTTTTTAGTACGGTATCATATCCACCACTACCGTAAGTTAAACAACGTTTTACCCGTGAAATCGTCGTTGTAGACGCGTGTGATTCTTCTACAATCGCGTGATACGTTTGACCTTCTGATAACATTTTAGCGACCGTTAACCGCTGTGTCAGTGCTTGTATTTCATTCATTGTGGCGATGTCATCAAAAAATTGATAACATTCCTCACGCGATTCTAGTGACAAAATCGCATCAAATAATTGATCCAGTTGTTCTCCGCGTAATTTATCAATCTGCATCAAATTTCCCCCTTTTAAAATCTTCTACCATTTATACTCATCCTGTTAGTCTGTCATTGTAACAGTATCGATACCACGTGACGTTGGTAAGACATTGACCCATGTTTGTCCTGGGACAAAAGGAACAACCTCCCCATCTTCGACTGGCAACAAGCGCCCGTCACGGTTTTCCCATTTGACGCGTTTGACATAACCTTTTTGAAGCAGTAAAGCGTCACCGCCTGAAGCAAAGTCAATTTCACGACGCCCTGCACTATCAACCACTTCATGATAAGTCTCTAAAATGAAGATATTATCTAAGGTGATTGGCGTCTCATCACTCAACTCTTTCGTTTGTGCTTGATCATTAAATCTCGTATACGTTTCTGAGACCGCATCGTATACGTAGCGTGTTGTTTCATTTCCGTATGAAAAAGAAATGTCGCTGGCCGTTTCTGTCGTTTCAATATCTTCTCGAATAAACGTCAACGGCTCAGGTGATTGTTCGACTGAGTAGCCTTTATTCGTTGCCGTAGCTTCTATCCCATTAGTTAGTAAATAAGAGTTGTGCGGCGCTACTCTAAATGATTCCCGTTTAAAAAGCGTTTGATTATTGTCGTAATACGCACCGTTTAAATAATCAGCGGCCCCGTTTTTTAACATATCTTCAATGAATCCCGCTGCCCCGTGGTAAATATAGAGTGCACCGTAGTCGTCGGCTAAATTAAAGTAATAAGGACGCGCACTGCGCACCGGTCCAATCACATCAGGCACTTGACTATGAAACATCGCCATAAGTCGAGTAATATTACCTTCTGCCAATATTTCAAAGACAATATCCGCAACTGATAATCCAGATTGTGGTCGTGCTTTTGGATGGTTATTGACCATCACCGCAATGATGCGGTTATCTAACGGTTGATCAATCGCTTCACCTGTCAGTGGGGCCATAATATCTGGATCTTTACTTCCTACATCGATAGGTTCATGGACTTGTTCTGTCGGTTCTTTTTTCTGTTGGTCTTGGATTGGTTTGGCTTCTTCTTCATTACATCCTGCTAAAACAAGACCGATCAAGACTAATGTTACGACGACGATTTTTTTCACCTGACTCATCCTTTACTCTGTTAGTTCGTTACTCTACTGTCTAGTATAACAAATCTCACCCCTTACCGGGTAACGAAATTATTGCGTAACCAAAAAGAGCTTAAACGCAACCATTTGTAACACAGTGTGTCAAATACGAAACATGTCCCAATAGGTGTCTTTTGAAACCGAATACATAAAATGACTAGTCGCAAACTTTCCGTTGTATTAAGCTAAATCTAACAACACTTAAGGGGGCAATACAGATGACAAAGAAGTTAAAAGTCGCAACGATTGGTGGCGGTTCAAGTTACACGCCAGAATTAATTGAAGGGTTTATTAAACGATACGATGAATTTCCACTGACTGAATTATGGCTTGTGGATATTGAAGCAGGAAAGGAAAAGTTAGAGATCGTCGGTAACTTAGCCAAGCGCATGATCAAAAAAGCAGGCTTAGATATTCGGGTTGAACTCTCACTCGACCGTGAAGAAGCACTAAAAGAGGCCGATTTTGTAACCACGCAGTTTCGCGTCGGGTTACTTGAAGCCCGCAAAAAAGATGAACGGATTCCACTCAAATATGATGTGATTGGCCAAGAGACGAACGGACCGGGCGGCTTATTTAAGGGGTTACGAACGATTCCGGTGATTCTAGACATTACCCGTGATATGGAACGTCTCTGTCCTGACGCTTGGCTGATTAACTTCACGAATCCTGCCGGGATGGTCACTGAAGCTGTCTTACGTTACTCAAACATTGAAAAAGTTGTGGGACTTTGTAATGTACCGATTGGCATTGAGATGGGCGTCAGTAAATTACTCGATGTTGACCATAGCCGAATTCGGATTGATTTTGCCGGATTAAATCATATGGTGTACGGTTTAAATGTGTTCTTAGATGGGGAGAATGTGACCGAACACGTCGTTGAAAAACTCACCGACCCAAAACAAACAAGCTTTGTGAAAAACATTGAAGGGATTGGCTATGACCCGTCCTTTATCCGTGCCCTCGGCGTGCTCACTTGCCCGTATCACAACTATTATTACAAACACCGAGATATGTTAGAAAAACAACAAAAAAGAAGCTGATGAACAAGGCACACGTGCAGAAGTTGTATCGAAACTAGAGAAAGAATTATTTGAACTATATAAAGATGACACACTCGATATTAAGCCACCGCAACTCGAAGAACGTGGTGGGGCCTATTATTCTGATGCGGCCGTGCGTCTGATTACCTCAATTTACAATGATAAACGTGACATTCAACCGGTAAACACTCGGAACAACGGTGCGATTGCCTCAATTCCAGATGATTCAGCGGTAGAAATTAGTTCAGTGATCACAAAAGATGGACCGAAACCGATTGCGATTGGTGATTTACCGGTTGCGGTACGTGGACTTGTTCAACAAATTAAGTCATTTGAACGCTTAAGCGCCGAAGCAGCTGTCACAGGGGATGTTGATTTAGCTGTCCTAGCGCTATCAATTAATCCACTCACACCATCTGATACCGTCGCAAGAGAGATAGTCGATGAAATGATGGAAGCTCATAAAGATCACTTACCCCAGTTTTTTAACAAGTAACATTTGTTTTGATTAACTTTAGCTACCACAAAAAAGCAGACCGCTTTGGTCTGCTTTTTTCTTTGCTATCTTTGAAATTTTAAAAGATGGCTCATAACCTATTGTTTACGTTAGGCTTTTTTACCGATATCTTTACGGTAGAAAAAATCATCCGTTTGATCAAAGTGGGTTAAATAGCGATATACCGCCTCGTGCGCTTCTTTGATTGTCGGCTTGACCGACCCAACAAGTAAGACCCGTCCACCGTTTGAGACGAAGGTATCACCGACTTGTTTTGTGCCGGCATGAATCACGTAACAATCCTCATCTTCTGGAAGTTTTGGTAATGCTATACCCTTTTCATACGTACCGGATAACCTTTGGCCGCCACAACCGTCCCAATCGCAAAGGCATCCTTAAATGTTAGCTGCAGATCACGACCTTCACTTACTGCTTCAATGACATCGATGAGATCATTTTCCAATAACGGCAAGACAACTTGTGTTTCAGGGTCGCCAAAGCGCGCGTTAAATTCAATGACTTTAACCCCAGCCTCTGTTTCAATCAGACCCGCGTACAACAGCCCCGTATATGCTCGACCTTCTTTCACCATCGCTTTAGCAACAGGTTTAAGTACGTGTTCAATCGTAAAGTCAACCTGACTGTCCGCTAAATCAGCTAGTGGGCTATATGCCCCCATACCGCCTGTATTTGGCCCTTCATCATAATCAAACGCTCGCTTATGGTCACGTGCTGGAATCATTGGATAGACGTTTTCACCTTCAACAAACGCAAACAGTGAAAATTCTTCTCCGTCTAGGAATTCTTCAATCACCACACGGGCACCAGAATCGCCAAAGCTATGATTAAGAAGCATATCTTCAACCGCATCAATCGCCTCTTCTTCTGTCATCGCAACGACCACACCTTTACCAGCCGCTAACCCATCTGCTTTAATGACAATCGGTGCGCCATTTGCCTTAATATAATTAATCGCTTGTTTCGCATCCGTAAACGTCTGATAGTCTGCCGTTGGAACCTGATACTTTTTCATTAACGCTTTGGTGAAATCTTTACTACCTTCAATGATGGCGGCTTCTTTCGTTGGACCAAAAATCTTTAAGCCCGCTTCTCTAAAGGCATTAACAATCCCTTTGGTCAAGGGTACTTCTGGACCAACGATGGTCCAGTCAATCTGCTTTTCTTTCGCAACATCAATTAACTGATCAAAATCTGTTTCATTAATATCAACACACGTTGCCTCAAGTCCAATCCCCGCATTACCCGGTGCGACAAACACCTCAGATACACGAGATGACATATTCAGTGTTTTTACTAACATATGTTCACGACCACCGCTACCAATCACAAGTACCTTCATCTTCAGTTATCCCACTTTCTCTTAATGTTTAAAGTGACGCATCTTTGTCATAACCATGGCTAAACCATGCTTATTACACATATCAATAGAATCTTGGTCACGTTTCGAACCACCTGGTTGAATAATCGCGGTGATGCCACTTAAGGCCGCATTTTCAACTGTATCCGGCATTGGGAAGAACGCATCAGAAGCAAGGGTTGCACCTTTGGCTTTCTCACCTGCTTGTTCGATCGCAATTTTCGCCGCACCCACACGGTTCATTTGACCTGCACCGACACCAACCGTTTTATCTGCTGTCGCAAGGACAATCGCATTCGATTTCACATGTTTCACTACTTTCCAACCGAACAGTAACGCTTTTAGTTCTTCCTCTGTTGGCTTGCGGTCTGTCACGACTTCTAAGTCATCAACGGTCACATGACCGGCATCACGGTCTTGGACGAGTAAGCCACCTAAGACACTGACGACTTTCTTTTTATCGGTTGTATCTTTCGTGAAGTCTGTTTTTAATAGACGTAAATTTGGTTTTTCTTTTAAGATGGCCAGAGCCTCATCACTAAAGCTTGGTGCGATGACAATTTCTAAGAAAATTGTTTTTAACTGTTCAGCTGTTGCTTTATTGACTTCACGGTTTAACGCGACAATCCCACCAAAGATTGAAATTGGGTCCGCTTCATACGCTTTATTAAACGCTGCTTCAATGGTTTCACCAATCCCAACACCACAAGGATTCATATGTTTTAACGCCACCGCGACTGGCTTTTCATCAAACTCTAACGCAATTTCTAGCGCCGCATTGGCATCTTGAATATTATTGTAAGAGAGTTCCTTACCATTTAGCTGTGTGCAGTGGGCAATGGACGCCCCTTGATAGTTGGCTTTTTCATAAAACGCCGCTTCTTGATGCGGGTTTTCACCGTAACGTAACGATTGTTTTAATTCATAGCTTAGTGATAATGTTTCCGTATCTTTCTCATCCGTTAATGTCACAAAGTATTCTGCGATCAAACTATCATAATGTGCGGTATGGCGGAACACTTTCGCCGCGAGTTGTTTGCGCATCTCTTTGTCACTACCTGCTTGTAATGACGTAAGAACAGCATCATAATCCGCTGGGTCGACAACGACCGTGACATCACGGAAGTTTTTCGCTGCCGAACGCAGCATGGTCGGACCACCAATATCAATATTTTCAATCGCTTCGTCTTCTGTGACACCTGGCTTACTAATCGTTTCTTTAAACGGATAAAGATTCACAACCACGACATCAATTAAGCCAATTTCTCGCTCTTTTAGTTGAGCTATATGGTTCTCATCATCACGACGAGCAAGTAAACCTGCGTGGATCACCGGATGAAGTGACTTGACCCGACCATCTAAAATTTCATCTGAACCGGTAATTTCTGATACCTGTTTGGCTTCAAGGCCGCCGTCATGTAAAGCTTTAAGTGTTCCCCCTGTTGATACAAGCTCATACCCTAGTTCAATCAAACCTTTGGCAAATGGGACAAGTCCCGTTTTATCAGATACACTTAATAATGCACGTTTTTTCACTAAAAATTCCCCCTTAGTTATTGTTTAAGTAACGTTTGTATTGTCGTTGGATACAATCGATGTTCAACTGCTTGAATCGCGCGTTGTAAATCATCACGCCCGTATGTGTCTTCTACTTTTACTGCTTCTTGAGCAATAATACGACCTGTATCCATCCCCTCATCGACGTAATGAATCGTCACACCTGTTATTTTAACACCGGCGTCAAAGGCTTGACCAATCGCATCTAACCCTTTAAAACTCGGTAAGAGCGATGGGTGAATATTGACGATTTTCCCTTCATAGGCGTGAAGTAACGTTGCACCAATCAGGCGCATATAGCCAGCCAAAATAATATAATCAGCGTCAGCTCTTTGTAAAGCTTCGACGATTTCTATTTCAAACGCACGCTTATTTGGATATGACTGAGGGTTAAAAACAAATGTTTTTAACCCTTTTTGTTTCGCTTTGTCAATGACCGCACTTGTTGGAACGTCACTCACGACGAGCGTAATATCCGAATCAAGTGCGCCTTCTTCAATCGCTTGTTGAATCGCGTCAAAGTTTGACCCGGTACCTGAGGCGAATACAGCTAAGTGCTTAGTTTTCTTCAACAAGTCTCACTCCTTCATCTTCGGTGATGGTACCGATATGAAACGCTTCTGATGCTTGTTCATTTAAAATATCTAACGCCAGAAACTTCTCTTCTTCAGCCACAACAACCGCCATACCAATACCCATATTAAACACACCTAACATATCTTCAAATGAAAAGTCTGCTTGTTTTTGTAGGTAAGTAAAAATTGGTAACACGTCCCAGCTATTCTTTAGGACATCCACACCTAATCCTTCCGGTAACATACGTGGTAAATTCTCATAAAAACCGCCACCCGTCACATGACTAACTCCTTTAATTGTCACATGATTTTTCAACTGTTGAATCATTTTCACATAAATGCGGGTCGGTTCAAGTAGGGCTTCACCTAAGGTCATACCGAGTTCATCGACATAGTCAGTTAAACCAAGTTTTTGTTCATCAATCACTTTTCTCACAAGTGAAAAACCATTGGAGTGAACACCGCTTGATTTAATACCCAGGACGACGTCGCCTTGTTCAATCGTTTCACCCGTAATAAGGTCAGGCTTATTGCCAATACCAACCGTAAAGCCAGCTAAATCATACTCACCATCTTGATACATCCCTGGCATCTCAGCTGTCTCACCACCAATAAGCTGCGCCACTCATCACACAACCTTCCGCAATGCCTTTCACGATTTGTTCGATTTTTTTAGGTTCATTTTTGCCACAAGCAATATAGTCTAAGAAAAAGAGCGGGTCGGCGCCTTGACTAACAACATCATTGACACACATCGCCACTAGATCGATACCGACGGTATCATGCTTGTCTAGCTGAAACGCAAGTTTTAACTTCGTTCCTACCCCGTCCGTGCCTGAAACTAAGACTGGTTCCGCGTATGACATGGATGATAAATCAAATAATCCTGCAAAAGCACCGACACCGCCGATCACTTCTTTACGATTCGTACGCTTAATATGTTTTTTCATTAAATCTACTGCTTCATATCCGGCATGGACATCGACACCGGCCGATTTATAAATATCGCTCATTAAAAATCCCCCTCATTATTCTTTATACGCTGGATTAATTGATTCCGGATAGATTTCCGTTGGATATTTTCCAGTAAAACAAGCATGGCAAATCCCTTGTTCTAACGTATCTTCTGTCACGATAGAGGATTCTAATCCTTCTACAGATAAAAAGGCGAGTGAATCTGCCCCAATTTCTTCGCGCATCTCTTCAATTGAGAAATTCGCCGCAATCAATTCACCTTTTGTTGAGGTATCAATCCCGTAATAGCATGGATTCACAATTGGAGGCGAAGCGATTCGGACATGGACTTCTGTTGCGCCTGCTTCTTTTAGTAAATTAACAATGCGACGCGAGGTCGTGCCGCGGACAATGGAATCATCAATCATCACGACGCGTTTCCCTTCGACAATACCGCGGACAGGCGAGAGTTTCATCTTCACTCCTTGTTCACGTAGTTCTTGTGACGGCTGGATAAAGGTCCGGCCGACATAGCGGTTTTTGACTAAGCCGATTTCATAAGGAATCCCGCTTTTTTCTGAATAGCCGATGGCCGCACTAATACTTGAATCTGGTACACCAGTGACAATATCTGCTTCTACTGGTGCCTCTTTAGCCAGTTGTTTTCCCATCACTTTACGTGAGGCGTGGACATTTAAGCCGTTCACATTACTATCTGGACGTGAGAAGTAGACATACTCCATCGAACAAAGCGTCCGCTTCATTGGCGAACTAAACGTTGTAGAGCGTAAACCTGATTCATCAATCACTAACAGTTCCCCGGGTCTCACTTCACGTTCATACTTCGCCCCAATGAGATCAAAGGCACATGTTTCACTTGCGACAACGTAGCTATCACCAAGTCGACCAAGCGAAAGCGGACGAAGACCACGTGGGTCTAAAGCGACAAACATTTGATCTTCCGTTAGAATAGTAAACGCATAGGCGCCTTTAATCATACCAAGTGCTTGTTTAATCGCTTCTTCAAGCGGTAAGTGACCACTGCGCTTAATGAGGTGAGCGACAACTTCCGTATCAGACGTTGTTTGTAGGATACTACCTTGAGCTTCTAGATTTGACTTTAACGCAAAAGCATTCACTAAGTTCCCGTTATGACAAAGCGCGAGACTAGACGTTTGTGAGCGGAAAACGAGCGGCTGAACATTCTCATAACCGCCCCCACCTTGTGTCGTATAACGGACGTGTCCAATCGCACTACGTCCGGGTAAATTTTTAATTTGCCCTTCACTAAAGACCTCATTGATTAAACCGATGCCTTTATGAAGATGTAAGGCTTCCCCATTACTCGTCACAATACCAGCGCCTTCTTGCCCGCGGTGTTGGAGGGCATGGAGACCATAATACGTCATTTCAGCTGCCTTATCATGACCAAAGATACCAAAGACACCACATTCTTCATTTAAGC
This sequence comes from Halolactibacillus sp. JCM 19043, assembly GCF_001310395.1. Taxonomy (NCBI): domain Bacteria; kingdom Bacillati; phylum Bacillota; class Bacilli; order Caryophanales; family Bacillaceae; genus Halolactibacillus; species Halolactibacillus sp. JCM 19043. The sequence continues at coordinate 20,546 of NZ_BAXD01000024.1, read as the reverse complement.
CTTTGATTTCAGCAAGCATGGGATAGCTCCTTTCCATAAATCTTGTAATGTTTTAACCTGTTCGTCAATGACCTTCTCACCGTTTACCTTAACGACAAGTTTTTGATCATTCGTCACTGTTCCGACAACTTTTGCATCTGATATAAGTGCTGTGACACGGTCCACATCTTCAGGTTTCACAGAAATGACGTAGCGTGACTGCGTTTCACTAAACAGTAGTGACGTCGTATCACCTTTAAGATCAACGTGTGCCCCGAGTGTTGGTTGGTTAAATAACGTTTCACTTAAGGCGACAGAGAAACCACCTTCAGATAGATCGTGAGCCGATTGAACGAGACCTTGTTCAATTGCTTCCAGTAAGGCGTCACCGCGCTTGCGTTCAACTTCCAAATCAACGGCAGGTGACTGACCGAAATATTTACCTTCTAAGACATTTTGAAGTTCACTGCCACCGAATTCTGGTTTTGTGTCACCAATGACCAAAATTACGTCACCCGCTTGTTTCATATGTTGGGTCGTAATATATTTTGTTGAGCGAATGAGACCAACCATACCAACGATTGGCGTTGGGAAAATCGCTTGATTATTTGACTCGTTATAAAGCGAGACATTCCCACTAATAACCGGGGTATCAAGCGCGAGACATGCGGCACTCATACCATCAACGGCTTGTTCCATTTGCCAGAAGTTTTCTGGTTTATCTGGATTACCAAAGTTCAAGCCATCTGTAATCGCAAGTGGTTTAGCGCCTGATGCGTAAATATTACGCGCCGCTTCACTGACTGCAATCTTGCCCCCAACAAATGGATCCAAATAAAGGTAACGTGAGTTACAATCCGTTGTCATCGCAATCGCCTTATCATAATCACGAATTCTAACAACCGCCGCGTCAGAACCAGGGCTGACCACCGTATTCGCTTGTACCATGGAATCATATTGATCATAAACATATTCTTTACTTGCGATCGTTGGTTGTTGCAACAGTTGTTTTAACATCGCACTGTAATCATCAACTACTGGCACGTAAGGCGCCATCTGTTGAAATTCTTCGTAATAGGCCGGTACTTTTGATGGTTTATAATAAACCGGCGCATCTTCTGCGAGTGAGTCAACCGGAATATCACAGACGACCTCTCCTTTATGAAGGAGACGGAACTGTTTATCATCCGTCACGTGACCAACATTTACTGCTTCTAAGCTATATTTTTTAAAGATATCAACGATTTCTTGTTCACGACCTTTTTCAACGACAAGTAACATGCGTTCTTGTGATTCTGACAGCATCATTTCATATGCTGACATATTTTGTTCCCGCTGAGGAATAAGATCTAAATTCATTTCCATACCCATACCAGCTTTACTTGCCATTTCAGATGCTGATGAGGTAAGACCTGCCGCTCCCATATCTTGCATCCCTACAAGCGCTTCACAATGAATCGCTTCAAGACACGCTTCGATGAGGAGTTTTTCCATGAACGGATCCCCTACTTGCACGTTAGAGCGTCTACTTTCAGAGTCTTCGGTCAAATCTTCTGATGCGAAAGTTGCCCCGTGAATCCCGTCACGTCCTGTTTTAGAACCAACATATAACACGGTATTACCTAAGCCTTTGGCGATCCCTTGTTGAATATCCTTCTTATCAATTAAACCAACGGCCATCGCATTGACGAGTGGGTTACCTTCATAAGAATCATCAAACTGCACTTCCCCGCCAACAGTCGGCACCCCAACACAGTTACCGTAACCACTAATACCATGGACGACTTCATCAAAGAGGTACTTGACACGTGGATTATTCAGTGAACCAAATCGTAATGAATTAAGTGAGGCGATGGGTCTTGCGCCCATTGAGAAAATGTCCCGAATAATCCCGCCAACACCTGTTGCTGCTCCTTGATAAGGTTCAACCGCTGATGGGTGATTATGACTTTCAATTTTAAAGGCAATGCTTGATCGTCACCAATATCAACAATCCCGGCACCTTCACCAGGTCCTTGAATGACCTGTGGACCTTCCGTTGGGAATTTTTTTAAAAGTGGCTTAGATGTTTTATAACTACAGTGCTCGGACCACATAACAGAAAAAATACCGGTCTCAGTGAAGTTCGGACGACGTCCTAAAATCTGTTTAATTGACTGATATTCTTCATCCGTTAAGCCCATTTCACGATAATGTTGTTCTGTTTCAATCATTTCTGGACTTACTTCACGCGTTTGTTGCATATTGGTCCCTCCAATTTTTAAGCATTGATGTAAACATCTTTAAACCGTCATCACTACCGAGTAACATTTCTGCGGCTCTTTCTGGGTGTGGCATCATGCCAAGAACATTGCCTTCTTTATTGACAATCCCGGCGATATCACGGACAGAACCATTCGGGTTATTTTTATAAGTAAACACAATTTGGTTATGTTCGATTAATTCATTTAATGTCTCGTCATCACAGTAATAATTCCCTTCACCGTGAGCGACTGGAATAGAAATTACGTCATTTTTTTCGTAATCGGTTGTAAATAGCGTCTCATTATTATTAACAACTAATTCTTCAAAGTGACAGATGAATTTAAGATTTTCGTTTCGAATCAATGCACCTGGTAATAGGCCTGACTCAAGTAAAATTTGAAACCCATTACATACCCCTAAAATCGGGGTCCCTTTTTCTGCTTCACGGCGAAGTGACGTCACGATATCTGATGTTGAGGCAATCGCCCCGCAGCGTAAGTAATCACCATATGAGAAACCACCAGGGATTAAAATCGCATCATAGCCTTCTAAAGCGGCATCTTGATACCAGACAAGCTCAGCTTCAGCCCCGAGAGCATCTTTTGCCGCATGATACATATCACGGTCACAATTAGATCCTGGAAAAACAATCACCGCAAACTTCACTGGGCTACTCCCTCCTCAATCTCATAGGTAAAGTTTTCAATGACTGGGTTAGCGAGTAATTTATCGCACATAACTTTCACTTGGGCTTCAACATCATCGTGATCAATAAACATTTCAATCAATTTCCCTACCCGCACATCATGCACACCGTCATAGCCAAGTGTATTGAGTGAGTTTTCAATTGCTTTTCCTTGTGGGTCAAGTACCCCTTCTTTTAACGTTACGTGAATGCTTACTTTTGTCATTATAATTCCTCCAACCGTGATAATATAATTTGGTACACATCAAGTAAATTGCCTGTCCCTTGTCTAAATACATCTTTATCTAAATGGTGTTTTGTATGGATATCTTCTAGTCGGCACGTGTCAGGAGAAATTTCATCACTGAGGATGATCTCACCTCTACTATTTCGGCCGAACTCAATTTTAAAATCAATTAAGTCTAAATCAATTTGATGAAAGAAACGTTTTAAAGCGTCGTTAATCTGTAAGGTTTGGTTATACATCTGATTCAGTTCTTCTTTTGTCACATCAGTCAATAAAAAGACATGTTGGTCGTTAATGAGTGGATCATTGAGTGTATCGTTTTTATAAAACCATTCCACTAGTGGAGGCGAAAAAATCGTGTCTTCTTTAATCCCTAAACGATTATTCAAGCTGTATGATGAACGATTTCTCACCACGACTTCCATCGGAATGATTGTCGTTTTATACACGCGTTGGTCCGTATCATTTAATGTTTCAATAAAGTGATGGGGAATCCCTTCAGTCGTTAAGTAACGAAAGACGTGGGCGGTAATGAGATTATTAAAACGTCCTTTACCTACGAACTGGGCTTTTTTCTTACCATTAAAGGCCGTTGCATCATCTTTATAACTGAGAATAAGCTCATCTTCTTTTTCTGTTTGATAGACTTTCTTAGCCTTACCTTCATAAAGTAGTTCAAGCATATGATCATCCCTTCTCTCGTAAGATTAAGCGAGGCCGATACGTTCAAAAATACCGTCAACATTCTTTAAATGATACGTATAATCAAAACAATCATCAATTTCTTCTTGCGTGAGACGTGACGTAATGTCTTCAACCTCTTCAATTAATGATTTAAAATGAATTCCGTTCTCCCAAGCTTTCATCGCATTTGGCTGAACAATGTCATAGGCTGCTTCACGGCTCATCCCTTTATCAATCAGTGATAATAACACACGTTGTGAGAAGATAACACCATAGGTCCGGTCAATATTACGTTTCATGTTATCTTCAAATACCGTCAAGTTTTTCACGATATTGCTGAAGCGATTTAACATGTAATTGAGTGTAATCGTCGCATCAGGAATAATCACGCGTTCAGCTGATGAGTGTGAAATATCACGCTCGTGCCAAAGACTCACATTTTCATATGCTGTGACCATATAGCCGCGCATTAAGCGACTCATCCCCGTCATATTTTCAGAGCCAATTGGGTTCCGTTTATGTGGCATCGCTGATGATCCTTTTTGTCCTTTATTAAAGAACTCTTCGACTTCGCGTGTTTCTGTCTTTTGAAGACCGCGAATCTCGGTAGCGAACTTTTCAATCGATGTTGCAATAAGTGATAACGTCCCCATATACTGTGCATGACGATCACGTTGTAATGTTTGCGTTGAAACAGGTGCCGGCGCGAGCCAAGTTTTTCGCAGACATATTGTTCTACATTCGGGTCAATGTTGGCATACGTACCAACAGCACCTGAAAGCTTCCCTGTTTCAATAACGGCACAAGCATCGTCAAACCGCTTTAAGTTACGTTTCATTTCTTCATACCATAACGCCATCTTTAAACCGAATGTGGTCGGTTCCGCGTGCACACCATGCGTGCGTCCCATCATCACGGTATGTTTATGTTCAATTGCTTTATTTTTTAGAATCTCGATAAAATTCACAATATCTTTGCGAATAATCACATTTGCTTGTTTCATTAAATAAGACAAAGCCGTGTCTACCACATCGGTTGAGGTTAAACCGTAGTGCACCCACTTTTTCTCTTCGCCGACTGTTTCTGATACGGCGCGCGTAAAGGCAACGACGTCATGACGTGTTTCTTGTTCAATCTCAAGAATACGGTCAATATCAAAGCTTGCGTTTTCGCGTAATTTTTCAACATCTTCTTTCGGAATGATTCCGAGCTCACTCCATGCTTCACAAGCTAATAATTCTACTTCCAACCATGCTTGGTAACGATTCTCATCTGTCCAAATCCGACCCATCTCTTCGCGTGTATAACGTTCTATCATTTGTTTTCCTCCTGGTATGCCTCTTATTTTTAGCTACTGTCTTTTTCTCTACCAAGATCTATTTTATCTTTTTCTCTCTATTTTTTATTGTTCTCTATAGTATAGCTTGTCCCCATTACGTTCAATTGAACGTCACTGATCTCTATTTATGTTATTTTTGTCTGTGTAAATCATTTATTTTTTGAATGAGCGCTTCGTTTGATTCAGCTACAATCGTTAAGTGACCGACTTTTCGCTTCGGTTTAATATCATCTTTCCCGTACATATGAATATGCACATCAGTAAGGCGCTCCGGATAGTTAAAGTATTGATCTAAGTTATCCCCTAGTAAATTAATCATCTGACTGGCCCCGTGGAAATAGACCGGTAAGAGCGGCAAACCAACAATGGCCCGAATATGTTGCTCAAATTGACTCACATTGCACGCTTCAATAGTGTAATGGCCAGAGTTATGCGGGCGAGGGGCAAGTTCGTTCACATAAATGTCCTCACCTTTAACGAAGAGCTCTAAAGTAAAGGTTCCGACAACACTGATCGTTTCAGCAATATCCTTGGCAGCTTGTTTGGCCTTGTTTAAGACGTTCTCTGACACATTTGCCGGAACGGTTGTCGTATGCAGGATGTGGTCACGATGCACATTCTCACCAACCGGGAAATAACGAATATCCCCGTCCATACTTCTAGTAAAGACGACAGAAATTTCACAATCAAAAGTAACAAACGCTTCATAAATTAACCTTTCGCCTCGTTCAAGCATCTCACTTACAGCAGGTAGATCTGCTTTTGTTTTTAGTTTGACCTGACCTTTACCGTCGTAACCTCCGCGACATGTTTTTACAACCGCAGGTAAGCCGATCGTCTGAATCGCTTCATCTAACTCTTTTTCTGATGTCACAATCTGAAACGGACTGACCGGTTGATGACTATCAAGCATCGCTTGTTTTTCTTTTTCACGGTCTTGGGTGATTTCTAGTGATTTCGCGCCTTGAGGTAGGACACCTTCCGCTTCTAGATAGCGTGCGGCTTCTAAATCAACATTTTCAAATTCATACGTCACGACATCACTTTTTTTTCTAAGCTGTTTCACGGCTTCTAAATCATCATACTGTGCCACAATCTGTTCATCAGCGAGCTGCGCTGCCGGACAGTCTGGTGTTGGATCAAGGACAATCAAACGATACCCCATATGTCTTAAGGCTGTAGCCATCATGCGTCCGAGTTGCCCCCCGCCAATGATGCCTATCGTCTTTCCGTACAGTAAACTATTGATCGGCAAGTTCATCCCTCATTTCTTCTACTTTCCCTTTCATCTCAAGGCGATAATTTTCTAATGTCTCTTCAATCGCCTCATCTGTCGTTGCGAGGATTTGCGCTGCTAACAGTCCCGCATTTTTACTTCCTGCTTTACCAATGGCTACCGTTGCGACTGGCACACCACCTGGCATTTGTACGATTGAGAGCAATGAATCAAGGCCATTTAATGCTTTTGACTCAACCGGTACACCAATGACTGGTAGTGTGGTTGAAGCTGCGACCATCCCTGGTAAGTGGGCTGCCCCACCAGCCCCCGCAATGATGACCTTTAAGCCTCTTTGACGCGCATCTTTCGCGTAACGCACCATATCTTCTGGTGTGCGATGAGCAGAAATCACTTCTTTTTCATAAGGAATCATAAATCCTTCTAACACGTCACAGGCGTGCTTCATTGTGTCCCAATCTGAAATACTTCCCATAATTACACCAACTTGCGCCATTGTCTCCCTCATTTCTAGAAATTATTCAATAAAAAAAGCACATACTCACCTTCACGTCATGGATTAGATGAGAGAAGATGAACATGCGCTTAATCACAATTTGATTAACACAGACAATCACAAACAACGTTTAACGGTTGTTAAACATGATTGATCATTGATTCACCTGCTCTCATAGTCCATTATTTACGGTAATGGGTAGAAACTTTTGAGCCATATTCTCAAATTATATGAGGCGAGTTTATATCGTTTTTACACTTTTTTTCTGCATCATTATCATAACAATTGCAGGGGGGTTAGTCAATAAAAATCGAACAATAAATTATAATACTAATTTATTGTTCGTCTTTAATCAAGATTGCATCAAATGAAATGTCACTCGAGACAACTTTATTCACTTTTGAGCCATTTTCTAACACTTCTTCAAATATCGGTTTTTCCACTCGACGCACCGGCATATACCTGCTTGCTTGATGCGATCTAAACAGTCATCGAGTGATTCATTCGTCTGTTTTATGAAGCGTTCTTTCTTTCGTTTCGTCTGAGACGTGGATGCCTTCTGATTCGTTGATTGCTTTGATAATCGTTTCTTCTTGTTGGACACTGCGTTTAATCTTTCCTTTCTTTACTTTCTTCACCCAGAACCCTCCATTAATTTGTTTCGGTTCGTAGGAAATAATGAAAGCTTTTGGGTCAATTTCTTTAATCGTATGATACAAGTGCTTCGTATTTACGCGGGGTAAGGATCTGCATTGAGAGACGATCACCTTCCATACCATAAGCGTACCAACTGGTGACACCATAGCCATTTTCCCGTAAGCGTTCCGTAAAGTTAAGGTCGGGTTCACTCGAAATCACATTGACGGTTGTATAACCAAGCGCTAAGCGCTCTTCAATTTTCGAACCGATAATGACACCAATGCCGTAACCAAGCCCGTAGGCAATTAAATTTTCAATGCGGTCTAAGTTATCAAGTACTAAGCCTAAACCAACCGTATAGAGCATAATCTCTAACGTACCAATCGCTGCCGCGATATATTTTTGACCTTTTAACGTTAAGATAACTCGAATCGTTGATAAAGAAACGTACACGATATTAACTGCTAAAATGATAAGTATAATCCCAATCGCATTATCTAGCATAGTTTAAAACCTCCCAACACACATTGTATAATAGTCCAGATGTTTTTTCCAATGAACACCTTTAACGATCTGTCATACACTATGGGTGGAGGTGATATGGATGAAAACTTTATTAGATAAACTTCATTTGACAAAGCAATCGATTCCTTTTCCGCTTCTCAACATATATGAAGATAAGGACTATTTTTATATCCGTACCTTTTTACCTGAGAAATTATCTTCATCTTTAAAGTTATCGATTCACAATCGTACCCTTACCTTTACTGGTCATCTATCAACATCAAATGATGGCACCACCCTCTATCAAGAAGTACCTAGTACACACATTAACCGACAAGTCACCTTACCAGAAGCCATTGACCAAAAAATTATTGCTTGTATTCACACAGAAGATGGAACGGAATATGTATTAAAAAAGCGCCGGCTATAATGACTATAGGCGACGCTTTTGGCGATGATACATACTATTGATTAACCTAGATACTTGTTAACTTAGCTTAAAAACGCTAGGAATAACACAAAGATAACAGATAACACCCACATTAGGCCTGGAATCTCTTTACCACGACCACGTGCTAACATCGTAATTGGATAGAAAGTAAACCCAACCGCAATACCTGTCGCAATACTATAAGCCAGTGGCATCATAATAATCGTTAAGAAAGCTGGGACAGCTACTTCGATGTGATCCCATTCGATTTCTTTTAAGCTCGATACCATCATAACACCGACAATAATTAAAGCAGGCGCTGTTACCGCATTTGTGACAACACTTAATAGCGGTGAAAAGAATAGCGCTAAACCGAAGAAAAGTGCCGCAAAGACTGCCGTCAAACCAGAACGTCCACCCGCACCAACACCTGCAGCTGATTCTACGTAACTTGTTGTCGTAGATGTTCCTAAAACAGCACCTGTCACTGTTGCGACAGAGTCTGAAAGAAGAGCTTTACTTGCATTTGGTAATTCATTTCCCTTCATTAAACCAGCTTTTTCAGCAACCGCTACAAGCGTACCTGCGGTATCGAAAAAGTCAACGAAAAGGAAGGTTAAGATAACACCAAGCATTTGTAAAGTAAAGACATCACCAAAGTTGGTGAACGCTTGACCAAATGTTGGGGCAATGGATGGGATTGAACCAAAGATGGCATTTGGTAAGTCAATTAAACCAAAGATAATACCAGCAACTGCGGTAATAATCATACCGTAGAAGACACCGCCACCGACTTTAAGTGTAATAAGAACAACTGTTACAACAAGACCGAAAATCGCAAGCGCTGTGTTACCGTTTGAGAAATCACCTAATGCCACAAGTGTTGCTGGGTCACCAACGATAATACCTGCATTTTGGAACCCTAAAAAGGCGATGAATAATCCAATACCACTACCAACCGCTAGTTTTAAGTTTTTTGGAATCGCATTGATGATCGCTTCACGCACGCCTGTCAAAGTCAATGCGATAAAGATTAAACCAGATACTAATACCCCACTTAGTGCTGTTTGCCAAGGAATACCGTAATCACCGACAACGGTAAAAGCGAAGAATGCGTTTAGTCCCATACCAGGCGCAAGCGCGATTGGGTATTTCGCATAAAGCCCCATGACAAGCGTTCCAACGACCGCTGCAAGTGCTGTCGCAACGTAAACAGCGTCTTTATCCATACCTGATGCTGATAAAACATCTGGGTTAACGAATAAAATATACGCCATCGCTAGGAAGGTGGTTAAACCTGCCATAAATTCTGTTTTGACGTTCGTGCCTAACTCTTTTAGATTAAAATACTTTTCTAACATAATCCTCTTCCCTTCTTTGTTTCGTCGGCATAAAAAAACACACCAAAGATCACTTAATCTTGAGTGTGTAGTGTTTAGTCAGAAGTTTTTGTTTAAAACATATAAATAAAAAAAAGCATCAAACGATGGTTATTCACTTCTGCGTAGACAGACCATTTACGGTGGTCGGTAGAGACTCATGAGCCATATTCTCAAGATTATACGACGAAATATTTAGTTTTATTTTGATTACATCGTTTATCATACATGGTTCAGTTTTAATCGTCAATAGTAAAATACGAATATTATTAAAAATTTAAGGATTCATTATTCGGATATCTCTTTCATTTAACAGAATATTATAACTAAAAAAGACGAATGTTAGTGTTTACCAAAAACATTAACAGGTGTATGTCTTCATCCAAACGACTAGATTCGTTCTTTTCACTTATAAAAAAGATTGTGTTTCTACTTTTTTCCTTTACAAACAAACAGCCGTCATCCCTTCCTTCATGAGGGATGACGGCTGCTTCATTATCTTTATACTAAACGAATACTATCAATTATTGAAGATGTTCCATTTACAATTACCAGTCTTATTCATTCGATTTTAATGCTTCAATCATATCCACATGTTTTAATTTACGGTGCATCATCAACATGACCATCGTTGAGAAGACCATGGTAAGAATCGCCGCATAAAGGTAACTTGTCCAGTCAAGACTTGGATTAAACATCATATTATCCATTGAGCTGTACCTAAAACAAAGACGTGTAAAAGACGCCCGAATAAGCCACCGACGACAATGCCCATCAATGTCAAAATAATATTTTCCCGATAAATATACATCGTCACTTCATTGTCATAAAACCCGAGTACTTTTATTGTGGATAACTCTCTGATCCTTTCTGACACATTAATATTGGTTAAATTGTACAGCACGATAAAGGCTAATCCAGCCGCTGCGACAATTAAGACAACGACAACAATATTTAAACTTTCCATCGAATCTTTAAATAAGTTAAGCATCGACTGATTATAGCTTGTCGTAATGACGTAATCTGACTCACTTAAGTCATCACTGAGTTCTGTTTCAAACGCTTCACTGTAAGGATACTTCAACAGCTCGGCATTATACTCTGGTTCTAAAGAGAAACTCTCTTCATATAGACTTGGACTGAGGTATAAGTAGTGACCCGCATAATTTTCGATGATACCTCCAACGGTCACTGTCAGCGTGTCATCATCAGCTGTTGTAAAGGTCATATCATCACCTTTTTCTACTTCAAATAATGTCGCTAACTTTTCAGTAATAATCGCCCCATCTTCTGATAAATCAAAAGCTTCTCCACTCGTTCTGTTTTTTAATTGCACAAATCGATTGAGTTCAGCTGGTGTTTCTGGTACAAACATCGTGACATCTTGAGGGGTAACCCCTGATTTATTCGCAGCTAATGTCTCTTGATAAACCATTAAAGATGCTTCAATCATATCATTCTCATCAATAATGGTGCGATACGCTTCTTTTTCATCTGATGATGCTTCACTATCAAGCGCCACAACGGCTTCATAGTTCATCACCCGACCAAATTGTAAGTCAACAATCCCTTCAACAGCCCCTTTCAGGCCAAATCCAGTAATGATAAGCGCTGCACAACCACTGATCCCAATCACCGTCATTAACATCCGCTGTTTATATCGGAATAGGTTTCTGGCGGTGACTTTTTGCATAAAGTTCATCCGGCGCCACAGCGGCGTGATACGTTCGACTAAAATGCGTTTCCCGCTCTTTGGTGCTTTTGGTCGCATCAAGATGGCTGGTGTTGTTTTTAAGTCTTTACGCAAGACATACCAAGCGGTCACTAAACTAGAGAATAAAGCCACCGCAAGTGAAATCAAGGTAAATGACCAATAAAAATCTAAGGCGAGTGGTGGTAAGTTATACAGAATTTGATACGCATTAAAAATCACTTTTGGTAATAACGTGTACCCTAGGACTAACCCGAGGATCGCCCCGACTAGGGTTGCGGATAAAGCATAAAGATAATATTTCTTCTGAATATCACGATCGGTATATCCGAGTGCTTTTAATGTGCCCATTTCAACCCGTTGTTCTTCGATCATCCGTGTCACTGTCGTTAGCGTCACAAGGGCAGCAATTAAGAAGAATACCACCGGGAAGATTGTCGCTAAATCACTCATCCGTTCCGCATTCTCTTCAAATTCGACGAGTTGACCGTTATCATGGCGGACGGTTAAGTAATACGTTGGTGCCTCAAGCTTATCAAGCTCATCACGTGCTTCAATAAGTGCTTGTTCTGCTTCTTTAATCTCACGTTCTGCGTCTTGTTTTTCTTCATTAAAGGTCACTAGACCTTCTTCGTAGTCCGCTTGACCTTCCGCAAGATCCCCTCTTGCTTCTTCTAGTTCACTCACACCTTTGTCATACTCAGCCCAACCTTCATCAAGCTGACTCCGGCCGGCCGCGAGCTCTTGTTCTGTTTCGGTGCGCTGATTATTTAACTCCGTACGCGCCTCTTCTAATGCTTGTTTTCCTGCGTTAATCTCTTCTAGACTTGCGCGTAGTTCTTGTTGCTGGGCTTCTAGTTCATCACGCTGATTATTGATTTCATTAATATTAGTACGCAACTCTGAAATGCCAGCTGTTAAACCGGCATCAGCCGAAGACATAAACGCCGTAATTTCTTCTTGTGTTACGGTGCCGTTAAAGTAACCTTGTAATAACGTAGATAAAGACGTGTCATTAAACGTCATCTCGGCTGTTTCGTCGATCCACGCTTGTTTCATCTCATCCGTTAATAATTCGACGGGCGTTTGGAAAAACTCACTTAATTGTTGGTTTAATTGACGAATATCGTCGCGTTGATCAAGCAGCGCTGTCTCTTGACCGACAAGGTCGGCATAAGGCTCATTTAATTGATTCAGTCCTGCTTCAATCTCACTTAGACCATTCTTTACTTGTTGTTCACTCTCCAGAAGTGTCTGTTCTTCATCTGCTAGTCGTTCTTCTGCCTGTTTCATTTCTTGTTCGAACGTGTCGACACCGTCACGGTAATTTTGTTCTTCCCGGTCAAGCTCTAAAAAAGCGTCTTCTAGTTCAGCTTCTGCTGAAGCCAGTTCTTCTTTTCCTGTTTCAAGTTCTTCTTTTGCCTCAGCTAATTCTTGTTCTGCATCGGCCAGTTCTTGTCTGGCCTCTTCAATCTCTGTTTGACCCTCTTCAATTTCTTCTCTAGCATCGGCCTTAATTTTGTCAAGGCGACCTGCCCCTACTTCTTCTAAGGCAGGTTCGTATGCGTCTTTATAGTCCTTCATTTGTTCGATATAAGTGTCGCTATACATCGATAGGTTTTCTGATGCCTTAAACGTAACGAAGATATCCGTATATACATCAAGGGTGAAGACATCTGCTTGAACGACACCAAAAGCATCAAGTTGACCACGTCCAATCGTCGTTTGACCTCTTGAATCATTCGTAATGTAACGAGGGGATGTGACAAAACCAACGACCGTAAACGTTGATTCTGATACGGTGTCAGAAAGATTTGCCTCCTGACTACCGCTATAAATCGTGACCTCGTCACCAATAGTATATTGACTCGTTAAGACATCATTGTAGTCAAGTGCTATTTCATTGGATTTCTCTGGCAGGCGTCCTTCGTCCACTCTAAGCTGATTAAGTTGATTGTCTTCATCATGACCCATCAACTTTATGACCAGTCTATCTTCTCCAAATAGCACATCATGACTATAATGCCCTTCAAGCGACTCAATCTCTTCTTTTTCTTCTAATCGTGTATATTCTTCTTCATCTAAACCATAATTGGATTGGATGTGTAAATCATACAAGTTTTGTTGATTAAAATAATCATCCGCTGTCTTCAACATATTTGGTCCGGTTGCTTGTAGACCAGAGAAGAAGCCAACGCCGAGTAAAATTAAAAACAAAATTGAGAAAAAGCGTGCTTTTGAAGAAGTAATCTCACGCCAAATCATTTTGTACAAGGCTGTTTTTTTCTGCATGAGAGCTCCTTTCTACCACTCGATTTCATCCACTGAACGTGGACGTGGATTTTCGACGATTTCTTTTACTTTTGCATCATGAATATAAATAACTCGATCAGCCATCGGCGCAATTTGAGCATTGTGTGTAATCACAATGACTGTCGTATTAAAATCACGCGCTGTGTTTTGTAAGAGACGTAAAATCTGTTTACCTGTTTGAACATCTAATGCCCCTGTCGGTTCATCACACAGTAATAATTTCGGATTTTTCGCCAGTGCCCTGGCGATGGCCACCCGTTGTTGTTCCCCGCCGGAAAGTTGTGCTGGAAAGTTGTCACGGCGATCTGTTAAGCCGACGCTCTCCATCACTTCATCAACATCAAGTGCATCAGGTGAAATTTGACTGGCCAGTTCAACATTTTCTCTCGCCGTTAGGTTCGGGACAAGATTATAAAATTGAAACACAAAACCAACATCATCACGACGATACGTTGTGAGTTGTTTTTTAGAATATTGACTAATATCTTTGTCATCGACATAAATATGACCGTCATCCGGTGAGTCCATGCCCCCTAATATATTTAACACCGTTGATTTTCCGGCCCCACTTGGACCTAAAATAACGGCAAATTGGCCTTGTTCTACATCAAACGTAATCCCATTATTTGCGACAATGGTATTCTCCCCCATTGTATAACGCTTAAATTCATCTACTACACGTACATAACTCACGTCAGACGCCCCCTTATCATGTTGTATCTTTTTCACCCTATTTTTTAGGGTGACTCTTTTCTCTTACATGCATCGCTTTTCACTTGTAATGAAACAAATGCTTGTTGCGATGACTATACATTTAAATTATAATAGACATAGTGTCTATTATCAATCTACAATGTCGGATTGATTGTCTGATACCCGACGTTTTTCAAAAAAATGTCGGTTTCCGTACGAAATTTTATAAATTACCATTCATTTCTTTCACAAAAAATATCCTTGGAAAGAGGTTATACTATGAGTAAAACGAATGATCGTCGTGTAAAAATGACTAAACTGTTATTACAAGAAGCGCTGGTTGAACTCCTACAAGTGAAACACATTTCAAAAATTTCCGTGACAAATTTATGCGAGACAGCTGATGTGCATCGTAGTACATTCTATACGCATTATGCTGATCAATATGATCTATTAAAACAAATTCAAGCAGATGTTGTGCTAAATATCCGTCACTACATGGAACAACAAACCGTTGATACGACTCATCCCGTTAATGAGCAAAAATTAATCCCTATCTTAGAGTATGGAAAGAAAAATGCCGCCTTAATCTCCGTGCTTTTGAGTGAGAACAGTGACGACACATTAGAAAATGAAATTATGCAGTTTGTTAATTTTATCTCCCTAACACATTTAGATCAGTTTGACGAACAGATGAAAGAATATGTTGTATTATTTGGGGTAAGTGGCAGCATGGCCATTTTGAAGAAATGGCTTAAAAATGGCATGAAAGAATCCACAGAATCCCTCGCCCAACTGATTATTCAACTGACCGAAAATGGCACTTACTATTATGATGACTGACACTTGACATGTCATCAGTAGTCAATACGCTCGTTTCGTGTTTAATTTAGCCTCTTACGGGAATACTAAACTAGCTACTAAAAACCGAGTAACGATTGAATAGTCAACACAACCGTTATTATTCATTTTTTTAGAAGGGCTATTCTTTGTTACTCACCTTTTTTGTAGACTATATTTTTTTGGGGGAGATAACTATGAAAGGTAAGGTAATGGACACCTTACAAACACTCGGACGAACGTTTATGCTACCGATCGCACTGCTGCCAGCTGCTGGTATTATGCTTGGGATTGGGGCATCCTTTACAGGTGATGCGTTCATCGAATTGTATGGTCTTGAAAATATTTTAGGTGAAGGAACCGTTCTAAATGGCTTCCTATCTATTCTAAGTGACTCTGGTGATGTTATTTTCGGTAACTTACCACTCTTCTTTGCGATTGCTGTTGGTCTCGGTGTGGCTAAACAAGCAAAAGAAGTTGCAGCACTTTCAGCGGCCGTTGCTTACTTTATGATGTATGCGTCTATGACGAGTACCATCGATAACTTCCGTGATATTGATGCATTAAATGAAACGGCAGGGTTAGTTGGGTCTGTCGTTGGATTTGATAATACATTAAATATGGGGGTGTTTGGTGGTATTATCATCGGTCTGATTGTCGCTTACTTACACAATCGTTTTTATAAAATTGAATTACCAGATGCGCTATCATTCTTCTCAGGTACACGCTTCGTACCGATTATTTCAGCCTTTACCGCTGTCTTTGTCGGTATCCTTATGGCCTTCTTATGGCCATTTGCCGGTGGTGGTATTGCTTGGTTAGGTGAAGCCGTTGCCGACTTAGGTTATGTTGGGACATTCTTATATGGTTTCATTTATCGCGCGCTGATCCCACTCGGTTTACACCACGTCTTTTATTTACCATTCTGGCAAACAGCTCTTGGTGGTGTAGCAGAGGTCGCGGGTCAAACAGTCGAAGGTGCTCAGAACATTCTCTTTGCTCAGCTCTCAGCTGGCGAGCCGATTGATCCTGAAGCCGCAAAATTCTTTAGTGGTATGTTCCCATTCATGATCTTTGGTTTCCCTGCCGCTGCTTTTGCGATGTATCAAGCAGCGCGTGAAGAGCGTAAAAAAGACGTTAAAGGTTTAATGGTTTCTGCTTCATTAACTTCAATCTTTACTGGTATTACTGAACCTATTGAGTTTTCATTCTTATTTGCTTCACCATTCTTATACTTTGGTGTACACGTTGTATTAGGTGCCTTATCATTCGTTATCATGCACGTTTTAGAAGTCGGGGTCGGTTTAACGTTCTCCGGTGGTTTACTCGACTTTATCTTCTACGGTATTTTACCAGGTCAAGCTATGACTAACTGGATTCCAGTCGTCATCGTCGGTGTTATTTATGGTTTTGTTTATTACTTCGCTTTCCGCTTCTTCATCCATAAATTTGACCTTAAAACACCTGGGCGTGAAGAAGGCGATACCGAATCTAAACTGTACACAAAACAAGATTATAAAGATAAAAAAGCCGGTGGAAAAACGGGTGATGTGACAGATGAAATGTCAAAAGATATTATTGAAGGTTTAGGTGGCGAAGATAACTTGAATGACGTGAGTAACTGTGCCACACGTTTACGTGTAAACGTTAAAGACGGTGAAAAAGTCGATCAACCGTTACTTAAATCAACGGGTGCTGCGGGTGTCATGGTAAAAGGAAATAACGTCCAAGTAATTTACGGACCTAAAGTGGCCAATATTAAATCAAATATTGATGAATATCGCCAAGCACAGAAAAAAGAGTAACTGCGTCATCAATAGAACATGACAAGCCCCGTTGATACATGGTGTATCAACGGGGCTTGTCTCATTTCATTAAATCAACATCACCGTGACAATCAGTATATAAGCATTATCAAGAGAGATGTCAAAAGGGTCCAAGCTGTACTATTAGCTATCTTTTCCCGCCAAGATTTAATACAATCAACTTGTGTAAACGAATTGGGCACACTTTCTACCGGTTCCTTTCTTGTCATGAAAAAATCCCAGGCGATATGCGCGATAAGGAAGGTTGCATTAGTCTGAAATGCGATTAGTCTTGTCGATGAATCTAGAAAAGGCGTATTGAAAAAGTAATGCCACGTAAATATCCCCCACAGTCCGACATAGCCAATTATCTGATAAACGACTGTTTTTTCGGAAGGTAAAAATGATCGATCAACTTTAGCGCGCTGTAATCTTTTCATTAATACAAGGTCGGCACCCACACGCATGATATATATTGAATTCATAACCTGTACCGTAACAGACACCATAAATAGTAACGTCTCTCTCATATTTACACGCCCTTCTGTTCCGAATCAGCTTGCTGCTTGAACAAGTGATTGCTCTATCTGACGTTTAAGTAAGAATGTCGGTATCAATAATAGAATTGTCACAAACCATAAACTAACATACAGCATAGACGTATCTTTTATTAAAAATACTTCGACAGTGTAAATCAAGATCACAGCCAAACCAAACGTTAAAACATTGAGAACCTGTTTAAACGGGATAAGATGAGTGACTTTATTCATCTGCCATTGATTCCTAATAGCTAAATACGTTATAAAAATAACCATGCTTATTGGAAGTAATACTAAGAAATCTAATTGCCTATATGTAACAGCACTTATAATCATAAGTAAAAATAATAGGATGACATAGGTTGTTTGTTTACTTAAATATCGAATAATACAAAGGTGTTTATTGGCTTTGATTGGTTCATTGTTATTTAAAGTGGCAATTTGATCTATCGCAGACTGAATCGTTCGTCTATTATACCAAGATACGCTCTTATAGTCTTTCTTCATCATGTACCGATTTATTTGATATTCCATCATGAGCGATAGTATGTACATCAAGATAATCCTCCATTGTAGTATCGATTGGTTTAATATAATCAATGCAAAATGAACAAAAAGAGCCGTCACTCGAATGAAACTATCTAGACTTGAAAAAATAATCAATGTTCGTTGTTTTTGTATCAGCGCATCCTCTAGAATGTTGAAAGTAAAGCCCAGACAGACATACAACAAAACATAAATCACCCAATCATCACCAAAACGATGAATGACCCAGTGATGAAAAAAGATTAGGACAAAAAATATACTATTCGATATCAGTAACGTCTTAGCTTTTTGGTGCACCTTATCAACTCCAGCTCGTTCATTTGCATTCAAAATCACACATGTTTTTGACCATAGGAAAATAACTCATACACTTTTTTCATATATGATTAATGTGCCTGTTATTCTGAACTTTAACGTGTTTTATTTATCACTTCTTCACTGTCATCCTCGATAAATTCAAATAAATCACCTGGTTGACAATGTAATATTTTACACAATTTGTTCATCGTTTCAAAGCGTACTCCCTTCATTTTGCCTGTCTTTAAGTTAGATAGATTGACATTTGTCATCTCAGCCTGTTTGGCTAAATCGTTCAAAGACATTTTTCTATCTGCCATCACTCGATCGAGTCTAATAATAATCGCCATATTTATCTCCATTCACAATATAATTTATGCAATTTGATCCATGTCCTTTTGAAGGACAGAGCCATAATTAAATACTTCAGCAATCATTCCGATCACAACACTTATAAAAATAATATAAAAGTTCAATGATGTAGCGTTAAAAATGGCAAAATTAAATATCACGAGCGAAAAGACGAAGTCAATTGTTGGTGGTAAGACAGCAAATAACATACTCACCAACGCTACCATTCGTAATCGTTTCACGTTTTTATGATAAAAGGGTGATTGTTTTGCTTTTAAGTCTTTAAATATTTTCGTTAGTGTAAAGAGAATAATCATCATTAAAAGGCTTCTTACCGTGTTTATTATATTTTCCGAAATAAGAAGTTTTCTAATTTCCATACTTCCTTCTTCATTTAGGCGTCCATAATAATTATAGTCGATAGGATACTGCTGTTCACCATTTATATAAAGATAATTTTGCATTCCTGTATCTGTGTTTACTTGCTGGATAGTAAACGCTGAATCTGTCATTGTACTGTACTGAAAAATATCAGTTACATAGAATCCTATGACAAAAACAAGAATAATGCCACTAACTAAAAGAAATGTCGTATCCCCTTTAATCTTCTTTTGCAATACAGTTAGATCTTGTTTCATTTAACTCCCTCCACTTCCTTTTTATATTCTACACTCCCTCCATATAATACCACACAACCAATCAATCAACTATAAAAATTTAAATTAACACTTTAAAAAATGCATTTAAATTTACAACAGACCTCAATCTAATTGCCATCTAAAAAATCTAAATAGTATACTAAAGTCGTGATGGCTCTTTCAGCCACAAATGCGATAAATGGCTCATAATCACCTTTCAAACCAGAAATATCTAATACTTCATAATAGTTAAATCGATCATCTTTTTCTATGGTGATTGGTGGGTACTTTGCTTTCATCAATTCAAAATTCATTAATAACCGGCTCGTTCTCCCGTTACCATCACTAAATGGATGAATGTTCATAAATTTCGCATGAAGCACACTTGCTCTTTCTACTGGGTGTAAGCATTCAGCATTTTCGTACCAAGCCATTAATTTGTCCATCTCATCCTGAATCTTTTCAGGAGACGGTGGTATATGATTTGCACCCGTAATTAAGACTTTATCGCTTTAGGGTGAGAAGACACCTTCCTCAAGTGCGTCAGCACTAGGTGGGTGATGAATCGCTTGTTTTCAATATTTTTGAAGTGACAAACATATATTCCTCGTGGTATAATTAAAGCATTAACAGTGATCGTCACAAAACAAAGAGAGGGTGGGTTTCATGGGCATGAAGGCTATTTTTTCAAATCGCTTATATAAGCATAAGATCGACGCAAACTTTGTTATGTCCATGGATCACACCTTCGGGTGTTTAATCAAGCCAAACATTTTCGTTATCAAGCTGAGGTTCGTGAGCTTAGGGGCGTGAAAGAGAAAAGTTCCGTCTCCATCCATCAACGGTTAAAGCAACGTTACGGATTAAATGATTATTATGCGAACAGTGCTGTTCAACAAGGACGCGCCCGTCTATCCGCACAAAAAGAATTGAAGAAGGTGTACATGCGC